>CAYPHM010000100.1:15730-18186 GCA_964410555.1 uncultured Chloroflexaceae bacterium
GGATGCGGCAGCTCCCCCGCGCCCTGGAATGGGAGAGGGGGCAGCGGGAGAGGGTGTCAATTGGCTATGCCCCGCTGGTCTCCTTTGCGGTTCTCCCTCTTTTGCCCTACCGCACTCCAACGCGGTAGCATACAGGGCAACGACTGCCGCTGCGCCTGCTAATGCTGATGGGAAGCGCAATGCCCACTCGCTCTCACCGGCTAGTATTGCCCATCCCTTGAGCAACACATGGTAGAGCGGATATGCCGACACCGGGCTAAACAACTCAGCCAATAGCACTCCCCACCCTTGCTGGATAGTCTGCCATGTGCTGCCTTCGTCAAGCCAGAGACTCTGCTCCCCCAAGTTGTAGAACCGCAAGAGCAAAGCCACAACAAACAGAGCTATCGCCACAAGTAACGTGGGGGAGATATGGGCTAATGGTTGGCGCATCTTGTTAGGTACGGTGCTAGGTGCTGTCGCTCCCTGCGACTTACGATGTTTGGGTAGTGCGCTCTTGGATAACCTGTGCATACACCTGTTCAAATTGGTCTGCCGTGGTGTCCCATGTCAATTCAGCCTCGATGCGCTGGCGAGCAGCTGCCCCCAAACGTGCCGTAAGGTCGGGGTCAAGCAACAGCCGGGTGATAGCCGCCGCTAATGCCACCGGGTCACGGTCTGGCACAAGCAGTCCATTGGTTTCGCCTTCAATCACATCTGGCACACCTGCCACATCCGAGGCAACAATGGCACACCCGGCACTCATCGCCTCAAGCAGCACGTTGGGCAGACCGTCTGTCCCCTGGTCGCGCACAATCGGCAGGGCAAAAATGTCTGCCGCCGCCATGTAAGTTGCTGCCTGCTCACGTTCAAGCTGCCCCGTGAAATGCACCTGCTCGCGTATGCCCAACTGCGCCGCCTGTTGCTCTAGCTCACTTCGCAGATCGCCATAACCAACTAGCACAAGGTGGGCATGCGGTTGAGCTTGCAACCCATGCGCCCAAGCATCGAGCAGCACCCCAAACCCCTTCTTGTAGACCAGTCTGCCCATTGCCAGCACCAGCGGGGCATCGTGGGCTATGCCAAGCTCGGCACATACCTGTGGCTTTGCCTGTGGGTTGGGGCAAAACTCTTCTGGGTCTATGCCGTAGGGTATGACCTGGCTATGCTCTGGGTGTGCCCCAAGCATAATGCCACGCCGCAATAGGTCACTGCTGCATGCCGTCACTGCCGCTGCCGCCCGCAACGTCAACGCGGCAGTAGCCCGGATAGCCCAATGCTTCTCGGCAAGGTAGACATCACTGCCATGCAAACTGACGACTAGGGGAAAGTTTTTCCACCACGCCGCAAATGCCGCCGGGGGACCGTTGGGGATGCCCCAATGGGCATGGACAATATCAAACCGCTGTTGCGGGTGATAGGTGACAACGGGGGTATAGCCCATCACGTCAAGTAGCCCCTTGACTGACCCTGCCAACGCAAAAGGCGCGGCGGCGAGGGTTTGCTGCTTGACATCCACATCACCAAGCAACGATTGCGCGTAGCCCCACACATTGAGCGAGGGGTGAGGCGCATAGCGGTAGAAGTGTAGTGCCACGCCACGCTCAATAGGTTCTCGGCGCAGCTCGGGGTGGTAGGGCGCGACAAGGTGAACGACATGCCCACGCAATGCTAGGGCAGAGGCGATTTCCTCAATGAACGGAGCAGTCGTCTCGCCAGCATACTTGGGATAGGATGACGTAAGCATCAAAATTCGCATGTTCTCGTGATTTCCTTTCTCCAACTTGCATACACACACGGCACAGGGAGAGTTTATGTAAAGATAAAAACCGGTTTGCCCTCATCCCCTCGTTATGGTCAAAATTTCGCTAAATCAAACCTCTATGATACGGCGTGAGCCAGGAATCTGCAAGTTTTGGTGAGGATACTTAGGTGAGGATTACGTTGTTTTATGTATACTAAGAATATCTCTTGGTTATAATCTTCTTTTGCTCAAATATTCTCTTAAGGTTAAGATTAGCGTACTTATGAGCTAATTTCAGGGCATAGACAGCAATATGACTAATGGATTTTGACGAATTTTGACGAATTTTGACGAATTTCAGAAAATGCCTCAAAATCCATATCTAGTAGTAGGTACCGAGAGAGAACCGCTGTATCTAGTAGGGTCTGGCTATTTTTTACTCGGTGAGGTCGGCGGATTTTTGAAAAAGACCCAAATACCCTCTTGACAACCCCCGCGGTGAGTGATATACTCATTTCTCGTGTTCAACAAAAACTACCAATGAACACAAACGGCTTGGGAAGCAGCAATGCCAACGAGCCACAGCACCTTTACAACTGAAGCATGAGATAGCAAATAAAGTGTGGGTTCTTGAGTAAAGCTAGGGAAACCAAAACAGGATACTGTTTAGGGTTCCATCAAACATGCAGAGTTTGATCCTGGCTCAGGACGAACGCTGGCGGCGTGCTTAATG
>CAYPHM010000101.1:0-18039 GCA_964410555.1 uncultured Chloroflexaceae bacterium
GAAGGGGACGCGGGGCTAGGGGATGGGGGCTGACCGAAGGGAGGAAGGGGCTAGGGGATGGGGGGCTGCCGATTCCCCTTCTCCCGCGTAGTGGGGGCAGGGGCTAGGGGATGGGGGGCTGCCGATTCCCCTTCTCCCGCGTAGTGGGGGAAGGGGCTAGGGGATGGGGGCTGACCGAAGGGGGGGAACGGGTGAGCAAGAAGGATTACCTGGGGACAAAAAAAGGGGAGATACAGCCCTACGCCTTATCCCCCCTCCTATAAACCTATAACCCGTTGTTGAATAGGCTCTCGCTATAGTTAGAAGGCTTCCATCTTGGGAGAACGCCACAAACTGGAGAGAATTAACTGACGGGTAAAGACCATCTCCTTTGGCAACCGGTCAAAGAGCTTGATAAACAACTCTTCATGCAACAGCAACTCTTCTTTCCATGCCTCTGGGTCTATGTCCATCACTTCGTCAAACTTCTCTTTGGGGAAGTCTATCCCACGCCAATCTATATCCTCATAGCGTGGTTGCCAACCCACCGGAGACTCAATACTGACGGCACGTCCATTAGCCCGCTCAACAATCCACTTGAGCACGCGCATGTTTTCGCCAAAGCCGGGCCACGTAAAGGAACCATCCTCGCCTTTGCGGAACCAGTTTACCCCAAAGATACGTGGCGGGTTGGGAAGTCTGCGGCCAAAGTCGAGCCAGTAGTTCCAATAGTCTGCCATGTGATAGCCACAGAAGGGCAACATAGCGAATGGGTCACGGCGTATCTTCCCAACGGCTCCCGTTGCCGCTGCGGTAGTCTCAGACCCCATCGTAGCTGCCAAGTAGACCCCATAGTTCCAGTTGAATGCTTGGTAGATGAGAGGAACGACACTACTACGCCGACCACCAAAGATAAAGGCTTTGATGGGCACACCCGATGGGTTTTCCCAATCAGGGTCAATAGAAGGACATTGACTAGCAGGAGCCGTGAAGCGAGCGTTGGGGTGCGAAGATACCCTGCCACAATCCGGAGTCCATTCTTGCCCAAGCCAGTCTATCAGTTTGGGTGGAGGCTCTTTCGTCATCCCTTCCCACCAAACATCCCCATCAGGAGTCAAGGCAACATTGGTGAAAATGCTATTCTTACTACATGACACCATAGCGTTGGGGTTTGATTTGTCTGAGGTACCGGGAGCTACGCCAAAGTAACCGTTTTCTGGGTTGATAGCGTAGATTTGCCCATCCTCACCGGGCTTGATCCATGCGATGTCATCCCCTACTGTCGTTATTTTCCAGCCGTCTGCTTCAAACGCCTTTGGTGGGATCATCATCGCAAAGTTGGTTTTACCGCATGCGCTAGGGAAGGCAGCTGCCACGTAGGTCTTTTCGCCTTCGGGAGATTCTACCCCCAAGATGAGCATATGCTCTGCCAACCAGCCTTCATCTCGCGCAATGTTGGAAGCGATACGCAACGCAAAACACTTCTTGCCGAGCAGGGCGTTTCCACCGTAGCCACTACCAAATGACCAAATGGTGCGCTCTTCGGGGAAATGCACAATGTACTTGTTGTCGGGGTTGCAGGGCCAGGGAACATCCTGCTCGCCGGGCTGGAGGGGTTTGCCTACCGAATGGAGACAGGGGACAAACTCACTATCACCAAGTACCTCTATGACCGCTTTCCCCATCCGGGTCATAATTCGCATATTTGCCACGACATAGGGAGAATCGGTAATCTCAATACCAATGTGGGCAATAGGCGATCCGAGTGGTCCCATGCTGTAAGGGATGATGTACATGGTGCGACCACGCATACTTCCATCAAACAACTTGGTCAGCGTCTCTTTCATCCGCTTGGGGTCTTCCCAGTTGTTTGTTGGGCCTACGTCTTGCTCGTTGGTCGTACAAATGAATGTGCGACCTTCTACACGGGCTACGTCACCAGGGTCAGAACGGACAAGGTAGCTATTGGGGCGTTTCTCTTCGTTGAGTTTGACAGCAGTACCAGCGTCTACCATCAATTGACACATCTGGTCATACTCTTCTTGTGAGCCATCACACCAATGCACCTTATCCGGCTTACATAGTTCGACCATTTCCTGTACCCAGGAACGCAACCGGTTGTTCTTCACATAACTAGGGATTTCCATTGTCCCTCCCTTCACTTAGACTTCAAAGGGGTCCACATATTGCCAATAGTAGCAATATACCTTCTATTGTATCATGACTCTTCATTCACGCAAAAGTGATCGTTAGTTAGGATGATGCGGGATGGGGGTTTCAACGAGAGAACAGCTCTTTTGCGCTGCTACCCTCGGCTACCCACAAGCCGCTTGAGGCTATCATATGCCGTGCGCCGCACCCACCCCGCCACATCGGTATCGCATGCCAAGTCCAACAACACCTTTGCTGCTTCCTCGCTACGTCCAAGTTTACCAAGTGCCACCGCTGCTGTTGCCCGTTCATCATCTTGGGCTTTGGGATTGTGGGCTAATGTGAGCAGACTATCCAATACTGCCTTATCAGTACGTCCCAACGAAGCCATCGCCATCGCCGCCGTACACCGTTCCCACGGGTCGCCAAACGAATCACACGCCAACGCCATCAGGACCTCTGCCGCCTCATCTGGGTAGCCGAGATTACCAAGCGCAACCGATGCCGCACGGCGCACCGATGGACCCTTGCTCGTATCGTGGGCTAGACTCATCAGCACCCCCACCGCATCAGTTTTGCGCCCAAGTTTGCCCAGGGCCATTGCCGCCGTTGTCCGTTCCCACGGGCTACGCGAAAAATCCTGCGCCAACTTGAGCAAGCCAGCAAAGACCGCCTCATCTTGGTAGCCAAGCGTCCCCAAGGATTCAGTTGCAAAGCGGCGAACGCGGCTCTCTAGCGAGGGGTCTTGGGCGAGTGCCAACAGAATAGTCGCCGCTTCTTGCCTACGTCCAAGCATTCCCAACGCCTCAGCAGCATAGCGTCTTTGCCATGCGTTCTGTGCCGCATTACCAGCCAAATCCAACAACACCTCAGCAGCAGCCTCACGATGTCCAAGCCGCCCAAGCGTCTCCGCTGCATTGCGCCGTACTGCCGCATCCCCCTGCGGGTCGCGTGCCAACATCAGCAACACCGCTACTGCCTCATCACGATGCCCTAGAGTCTCCAGGGCTACCGCCGCCGCACACCGCTCACGGATGCTGCCCTGCGGGTCGTGGGCTAGGGCTAAAAGGGCTTCTGCCGCTTCATCCTTGCGTCCCAACGACCCAAGCACTATCGCCGCTGCCCGCGCACACCACAGATCATGTTGTGGGTTGTGGGCTAACGTCACTAGAGCTTGTGCTGCTTCGTCAACGTGTCCAAGTTTCCCCAACGCTGTTGCCGAGTCGAGTCGTACCACCGGCTCGACGTTCGGGTCACAGGCAAGTTCAAGCAATCCCATAGCCACATACCCGTCACCTTCCATACGCCCAAGTACTCGCACTGCATCTTGCTGCTCGGTCCATTTGGTTGTGCGGGCAATATGCAGGATCGTTTCTACCACATGCTGGCGCAGTTCTGCCGTCACATTGCCGCTCGTTGAGAGGATGCCTGCCACAAGGTAGAGGTGGCGATGCAACACCGGCTCAAATATATCTTGCTCACCAAGCTGCATAATGCGCTTGGCTACCTCTGTGGTAAGATTACTCATCGTGCTAAGACTGCCCATGAGGAAAAGGATAATCTCGCGCCAATGGGGAGTATGCAAATGGTCTTGTATCTCGCTCCAGAGTAGTTCTATCCCACGGTTGACCACCTGCTTTTCTATGGCACAAGCCGTTAGGTATTCTTGGAAGGCAAGATGAGCAAAAGCAACCACCCCTGGATGTACTTCTCTCAATAGCCCAGGGGTCTCTTGCAAGCGGGTCAGAAAACTGCTGACCTGTTCATCACCTACCGTACCTACTGCCTCGCTGCCGATCAACCGCGCTTGCTCCATAACCCAACTGGTCAGCAAACGATGAAGCATATCGGTGGTCATCGTCTGCCTCTGCCCCGGCTGCTCAGCGTGATTATGCAGTTCATAGGCAAGAAACTCCATCAACTTGGGCAGCATAGCATACAAGGGGTGGGCATCTTCATCAGCACTCACCCCCATAGCCTGTTTCCAACCGGTGATCATATGGGACATCCCCGTAGCATAGAGCCGCACCCGCTCATGGGGCAGGGATGTTACTGACCCATGCAACAGGCAATAGAGCATTAGGAGCAGGGGCGAACGGGCAAGTGTGCGCGTCTGTGGCTCGCGCTCTATCGTCTCCCAGAGCGTGGTTGCCCATTGCGCTTGCGCTGCTTGGGGGACAGCATCATCCACCTGATACCAGCGGGTGATAACCAGATGGATACTCTCATCATTTAGGGGCAGCAGCGTGTAGTGTTCAAACAGCGTATAGGTGAGCGGGGATTGATGATAGCCAGCACTGCGCGAAGTGACAAGATAGCGGCTATGGGGAAACCGGGATACCAGCACACTGATAGCATCGGCTACGGTCTTGCGCTGCCCAATATCCCATATCTCGTCTAGCCCATCCAAGCACACCAAACACTGCCCCGCTTCCAATGCATCCTCAAAAAATTTGTAGGGGGGGGCAAAGTATAATCGTTCGTTTGCCAGCGTGTAGAGGTGGTGGATGAGACTATAGTCCAAGCTGCGTGTAGCAGATTCCCCGGCATAGTCCCGTAGCGAAATGAAGAGGGGCAAGAGAGCATTTCCCGATACATCGGCTAATGTTGGCTCATGCTCTACCTGTCCCGTAGCGCAGCAGTGGGTAAGATAGGTAAGGAGCGTTGTTTTGCCTGCGCCGGCTTCCCCAAGCAATACTATACAGGGCGAGGTATGGAGAGCATCCGATAGGGGCATACGCTCGCCAGTGTGTCCCCCCTGCTTGCGAAGTTCTCGCGGATGCACCGCCTCATTGCCTGCCTGCATAGCCAACATCATTTCAGCTAGAGCAAAGACATTTGCCTCACGTTCAAGCATAGGCGGCACAAACACCGCTTGTATGGGGGCAGTGGGGTTGCCCTTGCCTGGCACACCAGCAAATGGCAGGATGGCAAACCGTTCTGCCATACGCAGCCGGTAGATCGCCGTTATCTCTTTGGTATCGTTCCCTGAAGGTGTCCTCATGATCCTTATATTGTCCTTTAATTGTCCCTCACGATCCTAATCCTACCCATATTCACCATAGGGTACGGGTTGTGTCCACGCATGGTAGCACAAGTTGCCCCGTCTAGCACTTTCGTTAGACCACAAGGTTGTGTCAAAGTCGCACAATACTAAAGATTATAACCCTTCCCGCCCCCGCTCCCTTACAGGGGCGAGGGGGAACACTCCGACTCCCTTCTCCCCGCAGTGGGGGAAGGGGTTAGGGGATGGGGGGAACCAATTCCCCTTCTCCCCGCAGTGGGGGAAGGGCAGGGGATGGGGGCAAATGGCAGTTGCCCTAACACCGAATCCGTCACACTTGAATAATTCACTATTTGTAATATAATAAGGTCATCACGAATTTAAGATGAAAGACACTTCTGGTAGTAACAACTTTTTGGAAACGTAGATTGGGGACACATGAACGATAAAGACCTGTTGCAGGCAACAAATCGTGCCTATGATATGGTATTCAAAAGTGCGGTTGAATTTAGCAGCATGAAAGCCGCCTATGATCTTGGAATTTTCAAAGTAATGGACGGGAAAGCGTATACGCTCGATGAGCTTGCACAGGCGATAGAGGGAGTACCTGCACGGCTTGAGCGGTTCTTGATCACGCTTCAACAGCTTGGGCTAGTCCAAGAGGAAAACGGCTCATGGGAGCTTACCGAGTTTTCTCGCCGGTTCTTCGTGGAGTCGGAAGAAACCCAAAACCTCACCATGACCCCCCACATTGCTTACATGGCAGACCTATCAGAACGCTTCTTTATGCAGCTTGCTGATGCCGTCAAGGGGAAGGTAGACCTAACCAGCGTTGTGCCGTATCCTCCAACGACTCCCGAAGAGAGCCTCTACTACGAGACGATCCATCGAAGCAATGTGTACTATCCCATCAAGCTGATGCAAGACCATGCAGAGCTAGGCGGGGTCAAGCATATGGTAGACGTAGGCGGCGGTATTGGGGATATTGCTGCGGCAATGTGCCAGCAGCACCCAGACCTCAACGTCACCCTCATCAACCTACCAAGTGCCATCGAACTCGTCCGAGAAAACGCCGCATCCAAAGGCTTGGCAGAACGCATCACCCCCATTGCTATGGATATGTACAAAGAACCCTACCCAACGTGTGATGCGTTGATGTTTGGGCGTATTCTCTATCCAATGAATGATCAATTCTGTACCATGATGTGCCAGAAAGCCTTTGAGTCCCTAGAACCCGGTGGGCGTATCCTCATCCTAGACCTTATCATCAGCGACCCGGAAGCCCCCAACTACGACTATCTTACCCATTATATTTGCGCTATTGGGCTAAACTTCTCGGTATTGGATTTTAAGAGTCATACCATCTATCCAGATGTGCTGCGACGTGTTGGCTTTGAAGATGTGACGATGCACGAAGCCTACGAACACGTTTTGTATCAGGCAGTAAAACCCCGTTCCTAACAATAGGGACGGTAACTAGCATCTCTGGATAGATTGAATTTTGCCAGGAGCAACTGTGGTTTCGACATCTGAAAACAGTGTAACACTGAGCAGACGCATTAACGCTCACATCCGGCTAACTGATCCAGTAACCTGGATTTCGCCAGCCCTGATGTGTGTCTGTGGTGCCATAGCAGCAGGGTCAAGTTTCAATCCAATGGACCCGGTAAGTCTCCTCTTGGTTATCTTGGGGGCTATTATGATGGGTCCGCTTGCCACTGGCTTTAGCCAAAGCATCAATGACTACTATGATCGTGAGCTAGATGCCATCAATGACCCCTCGCGTCCCATCCCGGCTGGTGATGTTACCCTCACCGAAGCCCGGCTCAATTGGATTATCTTGGCTGTTGTGACGCTGCTCATTTCGTTGGTCTATGCAAGCCCCTGGATTACCATCCTGATCATCGCCGGCTTATTGCTTGGGGCTATCTACAGTGTCCCCCCTATCAAGCTCAAGAAGAACGTCTGGCTCAGTGCTCCCGCAGTGGGGCTTGGCTATGCCTGCATGAGCTGGTGGGCAGGGCATATCATCTTTGCTGACCTGACCTGGCGCAGCGCGATTATGGCGGTCATCAATGGCGGTATCGCTACGGGGTTGATTTTCCTCAATGACATCAAAAGTGTTGAAGGGGATCGCAAGCATGGGTTAAAATCGCTCCCCGTGATGCTTGGCGAACAACGCGCCATGCTCGTAGCATTTGCCTTTATCAACGGCTCAGAGTTGGCACTGATGATCCTCGCGCTCGTGTGGGGGTACCTGTGGGTAGCAGGGTTGGTCTTAGCAGCTATGCTTATCCCCTTCTTTAGCCAAATGAGCCTGTATAAAAACCCATCACACAAGAACTTTATGCGCTATATGTTAGCAAGTAACCTGTTTATCATTACCATACAATTTGTCTCGGCATTTGTCGCAGGTGGATATTTCGATTAGTCGCCTTTAGGAACCTAGTAAACAGAAAGGTAGCAGGAATTTCTATGGCAGCAGAAAAAACAGAACAGAAAAAACCGGCTGACGTTGAGGGTGAAGTTCGAGTACGTAATGTGCGTACCCCGGAAAGTTCAAAAAACGTCTTCTCCTCCGTCTTAGAAGGTGGGAATAATGTCGTCCGTATGGCACTAGGGGTTGTGACATTGCCCCTCGCTGTCCTCCCACCAGAATCACGCAAGCAGGTACAAGACACCATCCAAGACACGGTAAAGGCTGTTGTCAGCTTTCCAGGGGATTGGGCAAATGTCGTTACCAAAGCGGTAGAAGATTGGGCAAATCAGCCCATCAACAAGCAAGATTAAGGTCACAAAGGCAGCCCTATGCTGCCTGGAAAGGGAGCAACATGGCAGAAGAGCAAAAGCAGGAAACCCAAGCATCAACGACAAACCCGTTGGCATCGATGCTGGAAAGTGTCGTAAGTTTCCCGGCACAGTGGGCAAATGTCATCACTAAAGCGGTAGAAGATTGGGCTAATCAGCCGCAAAAGAAGCAAGATAGCTAAAGCCTTGCTTCACCATCGGGTAAGTCGGCAAGGGCTAAGAACCTAACGTACTGAAGATGTAAGAATCTAGCGAAAAATACCAGACAAGAAAGAGGAATGTAGCAATGTCAGAACAGAAAACGCAAGAGAACACCACAGCAAATCCATTGGATATGATGCTTGGTGTCGTTGATGGGGTCGTTCGTGGCGGGTTGAATATTGTTTCCCTGCCACTAGGGTTGTTGCCCACAGAGACCAACCAGCAAGTACGCCAGACCATTTGCAATGCCACCACAACCATTATGGATGTCCCCCGCGAGATTTCTCGCACGGCGCAGGGAGTCGTAGACCAGGCATTTAGTGGCTCTGGTGAGGTCTCGCTGCCCCGCTTTGAGGAAATCGGGGATCGCGTCCGGGATTTCACAGATCGTATGGCGAAATCTGCCCAAGAAGTAGGTGATGCAGTGACCGGTGAGGCTAAAGAAACCCCCGCTGCTGGGGGCAAAGTTGACGAGTGGGTAGAAAAGAAAAAGTAAGGACCCTCACAAGCGCAAGACGTACTATCGCAATACTGTCGTCGGTCTTTCTTGGTCTCTTAGACAGTTTGGGAAAGACCGACGGTCATATCAGTTGTCCATAAGGGGGTATATCCCCACATGAACGTAAGGACATGAGGATTACTCCTCAGTATTATGACGACACCAACAGACGTAGTACCGTATGCAATCTATGAACACTGGCTAGAAGGCAACCACGGCTTTACCCGTTACTGGGAATCGGTACCCCACCAGGGAATCCCTGTGGTACTCATTCATGGCTACGGGGGACTTATTGAGCACTGGTGGCGGGTGATGCGTCCGTTAGCGCAACACTATACCGTCTACGCGCTTGATCTCTTTGGCTTTGGGTATTCCTCTCGACTCCAAAATGCCCCATCAAAGGAATTTTGGGCAGACCAAGTAGCTGACCTGATCAGTAAGGTTGTCCCCGGTCCCGCTATTGTGGTGGGACACTCCATGGGCGGCGTTGTCGCTACCCAGTTAGCCTACAACTACCCGCAATTTTTGCGGGGGTTGGTGTTGGTAGATAGCACCGGTTTAACAGAATCTAGCGAGCCATCATCGCTCATTGAGCGTATCCTCGTTGGGGCTATCCGTGCGCCGCTGCTTGGCGAGATGATGGGCGGTATTCTCAGCGGAAAAGAGACGGTGCGCCAAAGTTTGCTCGCCGCCTACCACCGCAAGGAGATGGTCACACCTGCCCTCATTGAAGCCTTCAGTAAACCGCTTAGTCAGCCCGGTGGCGTGGCATCCTACTTGGCAGCATCGCGGGCTTTTGCTCGGCTCATCCTTGACGTACCAGCAGGGGCTATCCAAACGCCTACTCTGATCATTTGGGGTGAGGAAGATCAATCGCTCCCCTTTGCCCATGCCCACATCCTCAAGGAGCGCATACTCCCACAAGCCGACATCCATATGCTGGCTGACGCGGGACATTGCCCCTTTGACGAGGTGCCAGAGGAGTTTTGCGAGGTACTCTCTGCTTGGATAGAGCGACAGATCATGGCTAAAGTTGCCCAATAAAAAAGATGGTTCACCCTCTCCCCCTGCCCCCGCTCCCATATAAGGGCGAGGGGGAGATGAAAACTCCCTTCTCCCGCGTAGCGGGGGTAAGGGGCAGGAGATGGGGGCAACTTGGACAAATATAAAGCTAGACAGTTTTTATTGAGCGTGGTATAATCAGCTTCGTGTTTTTCATTACGATAAACTATCAAAACTTTGAAGGGTAACAATGAGTTCTCCTAGCCATAGTCATCAAGAATCATTACTAACCGTCCCACCCATACCAATTACCCGTGCTACGGGACCCGCACAGCCGACAGAAAGTGTCCGTCCGCTCAATATTCTGCTGGTGATGCCCAGAGGGAACCAGGAGGAAGACAGTGGGCAAAAGCCGCTGTTTACGATGGCGATTGGGGTGTTGG
This sequence comes from uncultured Chloroflexaceae bacterium, assembly GCA_964410555.1. Lineage (GTDB taxonomy): Bacteria > Chloroflexota > Chloroflexia > Chloroflexales > Chloroflexaceae > JAAUSY01. Next base: position 10,088 of record CAYPHM010000101.1, read on the forward strand.
CAAGCATTACCCCACCACAGCACCACCTGGAAATTGCCGATGATCTCTTTGGTGATGAAATCCCCTATGATGGCAATTATGATCTTGTCGGTGTCACCACCCGCACCCTCAATGCGACCCGTGCCTACGAGATAGCCGATGAGTTCAAGAAACGGGGTACCCCCGTTGTCATAGGGGGAGTACACGTCTCCTTCAACTATGACGAAGCCGCCCCGCACTGCGACTCGGTGATCATTGGCGAGGCAGATGGGATGTGGGCTACCATCATTGAGCATGCTGCCCAGGGGAAGGAAAAACTCCTACCCTACTACTTCTCTGGCGATTTCCCGCCTGTGACAGAAGCCCCAATGATTGACTATGAGCGCATTTTCAAGGCAAGCAAGCGCGAAAAGGTCGATGCGCGAAAGTCCATCCCTATCTATATTTCACGGGGCTGCCCCTACACCTGCTCCTTTTGCGTTACGCCAAACTTCACCGGCAAGCTCTACCGTATTCAGACCCCAGAAGCGATTGTCCAGCAGATAGAGCAGGCAAAACAGGTCTTCTTCAAGAAGACGCGCTATGGCGACAAGCCCTGGTTTATGTTTACCGACGAGAACCTGGGGGTCAACAAGAAGAAACTCTGGGACATCCTCGAAGCTGTCAAGGGGTGCAATATTCGCTTTAGTAGCTTTATTAGTCTCAACTTCTTAGAAGACCCCAAGACGGTGAGACTGCTAGTCGATGCCGGCTGTGTTATGGTGCTAGTTGGGTTTGAGTCTATCAATGATGAGACGCTCAAGCTGTACAACAAGAGCCGCCAAAACAGCGTGGAAAAATTCATTCGCATCATCCGCCAGTGCCGCGAAGCGGGACTCTGTGTGCAGGGCAATTTCCTCACCAACCCAGCGGTAGATTCTTTTGCAGATATGGACGCGGTAGAAGCATTTGTCCGCAAGAACCACATTGTCATGCCCATCTACTCGCTCATCACCCCCTACCCCGGTACGGCTATGTATTGGGAGTATAAGGAAAAGGGACTCGTCGTTGATGAAGATTGGGACAAGTATACTGCCGCTAATCTCGTCGTGAAGAGTGAACGGTTTGACCCGCTGGAATATCAAATCAAGTTCTTGGAGCACTACTTGGCGATGTACTCCTGGAAAACAATTTTCACCAGGGTCATGAACAACTCCAACAAGCTGATTAACCTCGTGACGAGCATCTATTTCAAGCGCAATTTGGCAGACCAACTCAAGAATGTACGGGAAGGTCGCCGCCGCCCGGTTGAACAGACTATCGCAGATACCAAAGCGGAACCACAGATGGCAGCAATAGAAGTGGTCAAGGGATAACACAACCATTATGGCACACCAGAACCCTGCCGGAAACACAATAACACGCTACAATCCATCTACCAATGGTCGGCGCAAAAAATGGCTGATTGTACAGCCAAAAAGTGCTACCCCACTGATGGTAGACTCTGGCAAGGTGAGCATCCCGCTCAACCTGCTGATGGTTGCTACCCTGGTGCAAAAGTACTTTGACCTTGATTTTGTGGATGAGCGCATTGGCGACAAGGTGCCAGATGACCTCACCGAGTATGATGTTGTCGCCATTACCTCGCGCACCCTCAATGCCAAAAAAGCCTATGAGATAGCCGACAAAGCCCTAGCCCAGGGCAAGCAGGTCATCCTCGGCGGGGTGCATCCAACGATGCTCTCCGAAGAAGCCCGCGAGCATAGCACCTCTATCGTCTCTAGCGAGGTAGAGTCGGTGTGGGAAGAGTTGCTGCAAGATGTGCAACAGGACAAGGTCAAACCCTTCTATCGTGCCTCAGCCTTCAAAGAGATGGCGAGCATGGAGCATGCCGATTTCAACATTGCGATGCGCTCCAAGCATGCGAGAAAATATAGCACCCGCATACCGCTGTTGGCAACTAAAGGGTGTCCCATTAGCTGTAGTTTTTGCTGTGCCTACAAGGTGTATGGCAAAACCTACCGCACCCGCACGGTAGATCACGTTATTGAAGAGATAGAATACCATCAAGATAGGCTCAAACGAAAAGACATCAATATTTCGTTTATGGATGATAACATCTGCTTCCGACCTGATTTTATTGAGGAATTGCTCAATAGTATGGTTGGGAAAGGGATTCGATGGAACTCGAATATCTCCATGAACTTTCTCGAAAAACCACATATCCCCGAACTTGCCAAAGCCTCTGGGTGTGAATTACTCAACGTAGGCTTTGAATCGCTCAATCCAGAAACAATAAAATCCGTTGGCAAGGGGTCAAACCGCATTGATAGGTATGACATTGTAGTACAAAACACAAAGAAACACAATCTAGCTTTACAGGGCTACTTTATTTTTGGCTTTGACACAGATACAACAGAGGGTTTCCAAACAACATACGATTTTATCATGCGAAATCGGGTAGAGTTCCCCGTTTTTACGATAGCTACCCCTTTCCCCGGTACCGCGTGGTTTGATGAAATCAAAGATCGCATCCTGCACTTTGACTGGGACAAGTACGATACCTTTCATTATATGTATCACCCGGCAAAGATGGGACAACATGAGTTTTTGCAAAACTTTATCAAAATACAACGTGAAGTCTACTCATGGGGAGGGATACGTCATAGATTGCAAGGACACAAACTCGATTGGATCTGGGCAGCAAATCTGGCAATGCACAATTTTACGCAACGTCTTACGCCAGAAATGCTGCTGTAATAGGCAGAAGGATACGCCGTTGTATACTCGCTGTAGAAAAAGTTAGAAAGAAGGTAGCCATCATGTCATACAGCCTGTCATTACTCGCCCCAAATCTGCTCCGATTGGAGATGAATGGGCATGTAGATAGGGATACAGCCGAGAACTACTATGTAGAAGCGTGGGAAATATTGGATCATTGCCCACAACCTACAAACATTCTGATCAATGCTCGTGGTGTGAATACGTCCTGTCCGGTGGCTCGCAATATTATTGAGAAGGTGAAGCACCATCCCCATGTTGGGATGTACTTTTTTGTGGTCAATCAGCCGTACCTCTTGCTGTTTTCTTCCCTGGTGAAGCTCTTTGCGGGGGTGCATATGTTTGGCAGTGAAGAGGAAGCCCTCGCCTTCTTGCAACAAGAATCGCTTATCGCTACGACCCAGGCTTCTTCCTAAATAGGGTCAAGTCAAAGTCGAACGATGATAAGGATTATAGCCTTTTTTTGATCACCCTCTCCCCCTGCCCCCTCTCTCATAAAGGACGAGGGGGGAGCCGAACATACCCTTCTCCCCTCGGTGGGAAGTGGGGCAGGGGGTGGGGGCAACCTAGACTTTGATACATACGGGAAAAGCCCTATGCCAGAGAATATCCCTATTCTCATCATTGGTGGGTTTGGGGCAAGTTGGCAAGCCTACGAACCGCTACGCCATATCCTTGAGTCCATCACTCAACGCCGCGTATACGTTACCCGCCTCGTGACCCTCGATTGGTTGGGGGTTATTGTGAGCGATGACTATACCCCCTTGCTCAAGAAACTGCACATCTCGGTCAACGAGACGCTCCGCCGCACCCGCGCCCAACAGTTGATGGTGGTAGCGCATAGTGCCGGGGGGATTTTGGCGCGTATCTACATGGGCGACCAACCCTATGGCAGCGAGCAGTTGGTCTTTCACGGCTTCCAACGTGTGACAACGCTCATTACGCTAGGTACCCCCCATACGACAACCAAGCAGGGGCGTTCTTGCGGTCTCAACCAGATTTCTTTTGCCCAAACGCACTACCCTGGTGCCTACTGGCGATTTATTCGCTATGTGACGGTTATCTCTAAGGGGATACAAGGGATAAAAGATGGCGAACGGGCAGAGCGGAGCGCGTGGGAGAGCTATGTAATGTTGAGTGCTAGTGGGGAGCAGTGGGGGGATGGGGTTGTGCCGTTGTCGTGCGGGCTGCTGGATGGAGCAGAGCATGTCGTACTAGAGGGGCTACGCCACGACCCGCTGCCCGATACGCGGGTTTGGTATGGGCATAATGAGGAGATCGTCCGTTCCTGGTGGCATACAGTGGAACCGCCAGAGCCACCAGAGCTGCCAGAGCCGCCAACACTGCCTGCATCAGCACAAATAACGGGAACGGCAGATGTGCCGGAGTTGCCTGCCCCGCCGCCGTTGCTGGAGGGGGAATAGTGTTTTTGCCCCCGACAAGGTATGGTATAATGGGGCATTGTAATTAGCTGAATATCGGAAATATCGTCCATAACTGTACCCGGATGTTCCCCCGGTACCTACAAGGTTTTAACGCCTGATACTTTAACTATGCGAATATTATTCTACACCGGCAAAGGTGGGGTAGGAAAGACCAGTGTTGCCGCTTCAACTGCGCTACGCTGTGCAAAACTTGGTCACAAAACGGTTGTCCTCAGTACGGACTCCGCCCACTCGCTTGGAGACTCTTTTGGTATTGAACTGTTGGCTGAACCCATGCAGGTTGCAGACAACCTCTGGGCGCAGGAAATAAACGCCCTTCACGAACTAGAATTGAACTGGGGCGATGTACAACGCTATCTTTCTGACCTTTTGGCATGGCAAGGGGTCGAGTCTATTGCCCAGGGGGAACTTTCGGTTATCCCTGGCACTGAAGAACTGTTTAGCCTGCTACAGATAAAACGCCACTATGACGAAGGCATATTTGATGTGCTGGTTGTGGATGCTGCCCCCACCGGCGAAACGTTGCGATTGTTGGCGTTGCCAGAAATTATGCGTTGGTGGATTTCGCGTCTCTTCCCCATCGTGCGGGGGGTGCTCAAAGTGGTTCGCCCTATGGCAAAGCATGTGAGTGATATTCCCATCGCGGGGGATGATGTACTCGTCTCTGCCCAAGATGCCATTGATTCGCTGGTAGCGGTACGGAGTATCCTCACCGACCAGCAAACCACCACTGCCCGTATTGTGATGAACCTCGAAAAAATGGTCATTCGGGAAGCCCAACGCAGCCTCACCTATCTGTCGCTGTTTGGTTACGCGGTAGATGCCGTGGTCGTCAATCGTATCCTGCCAGACAATGTAGATGGACATTTCTCCAGTTGGCAGGAGATGCAACAAGAGTACTATCCCCAGGTGGAGCAGATGTTTTCCCCCTTGCCCTTACTCAAATCAGGGCATTTCTCCCGCGAGATTGTCGGGTTAGAAATGCTTGAAGAGATGGGTAGTCTGCTCTATGGTGAAGAGGTAGACCCGGCTTCGTTTCTCTACACTGGACCAACCCAACGGGTGGAGCGCACAGCGCAAGGGTACGATCTCATTGTGCCGTTGCCTTTTGTCGCTGAAGACCAGATACACCTTGCCCAAAATGCTGATGAATTGTTAATCTCTGTTGGCTGGCATCGGCACCGAGTCGCGCTGCCACAATCGCTGGCACGGCTTCATGCCCGTGATGCGTTCTTTGAAAACGAAGAACTGCATGTGGTCTTTACGCGCTGATTGCTGTTGATGTCTGAACGAGATCGTGAATCCCAATATTCGCTTACAAAACCTGCGCGACTTCACTGTCCAACTCCGCCATCCACATACCGGTGAACTTGTCGGCGCAGGTATTGTTGTCTCACGAGATGGTCTCATCGCAACATCCCCTGCTGTTGTCGCAGCCGCTGGTATTACCCTGCCAGCGAATCCCACAACACCCCTGCCAGAACAAGAGGTGGTTGTGGTCTTTCCCCAAGTAGGCAGCGATTTGCCCAACTCCTCCCGTGCTGCACTGCATACCATAGCCCCAAATGGGGAGCCTGTTGTGCTGTTGCGCTTGACAGAGGGGAGTGTGCCGCTTGCCCCAGAGCAGATCGCGGTGCTTGGCACACCGGAGCGTTCGCTCAATCATCCCTTCCGTTGCTATGGCTTCTCGGCAGATCAACCTAAGCCAGTCCTCGTTGAAGGGACGATCCAAACCCTACCGGGCATGTCTGGTCCTACTGCGCCTCCTGGAAGTATCAAACTGTGTCCTTCACAGCCAATAGACCACTTAGCAGGTGCGGCTATCTTGGATAGTGAGCGCAATTTGGTTGTTGGGATTGTCGCTCCCACTCCCGCTGTGCCCCCTACAACTACGGTTCCATCTAACTTCTCCCTCTTTGGGAATACCCAACCGGTTGGTTCCAACCCGGTTGTTTTCAACCCGGATACCCCAACAGCTTGGGCGGTGAGTAGCCGTATCTTGAGCAAAGCCCCCTTTGGGGTGACGGTGTACGACATGCCGATGCGAAAGCGCACTAGCTATCATCCACGCAGCGATGGGGCAACGACCCACCCGATGGCGATACCGCGGGCGGGCAAGGTGTTGTATGATGCGCCGCCGCTTGTGACCCGCTGGGTGGGGCAAGAACCAATGATACAACACCTAAGCGATGCATTGAGCAATCCCCATTGTCAGGTGGTAGGAGTCATAGGGGCGGCGGGGCAGGGCAAAAGCAGTTTGGTGCGCCGATGGCTCCGCAAGGTGTGGTCAGACAAGACGATACGCCAACCAGAAAGTGCCTTTTGGTGGAATTTTCAAGAGCGGGGAAGCGTGGATGAGTTTTTATTGGCTGCCCTCACCCACCTGAGCGGCACACGCATAGACCCCCACCTGCTGCCGTCAACAAGTATGCGGGTGCAGACCCTCGGCGCAATGGTCACGAGCCGACCATCGCTCTTTATCCTAGACGGCATAGAAACGTTGTTGCAGCAGGATAGTGAGCAGTATGGGATGCTGACTAGCCCCAACTTGCGCGAGTTTCTTGCCTACATTGCTGGTATAAAACATGGTTCGCTCTGTGTGCTGATAAGTCGCACACCTATCTTTGATCTGCTTGATTACTCATCCTACAAGCAGCATCAGTTGTCGCCGATGCTGCCTGATGAAGGGTATACGCTTGCCCAACGGCTAGGGCTAAAGGGCAGCACAGAAACGATAGACGAAATTGTCGCAGCGTGTGATGCTCACCCGCTGACGCTCTGTATGATGAGTAGCTACCTGATGCAGACCTATCAGGGCAATGGTGATGCATTTTTGGCACGCTATCGTATGCTCCAGATGCTTGCCGATGGTGAGTATCCTGTCCCTCTACAGCCGCCAGGAATGGGGATAGTGCAAGATGAGCCTACCTTTGCGGAAAGCATCGAGAGCATCGAGGACACCGAGGACACCGAGGACATCGAGGACATTGAGGACATCGAGGACACCGAGGACATCGAGGACATCGAGGACATCGAGGATGCCAAGATCACAGACGAAGCAAGCGATTGGCAAGGTACACCACGTAATCGAGTGGTTGTTCGGGGGAGCCGTGGGGGGAGAGATAGGGGCAATGATGGTGATGATGACGACATCCCCTTCCGTATCCCAACGGGCATAGAAATTACCATCCCTGATGAACCCGATACTGCTGCTGCTGCTGACGACATCCCCTTCCGTATCCCAACGGGCATAGAAATTACCATCCCTGATGAACCCGATACTGCTGCTGCTGCTGACGACATCCCCTTCCGTATCCCAACCGGCATAGAGATCACCATCCCTGATGAACCCGATACTGCCTATGTTCCTGATGCTGATAATGCTGACGATGACATTTCTGATACTGCCACAAGCAAGCCAAGATCATCATCTATTCCCCTCCGTAAACCAACGGGTATAGCCATCACGGTACGCGATAATCCTGCTCCCTCTGAACCTACACCGGACGAGGGGGCACCCTCACCCCCTACCCCCCTCTCCCATAAAGGGCGAGGGGGAACATCCGACTCCCCTTCTCCCCTTGTGGGACGCGAGGCAGGGGATGGGGAATCGGCACCCTCACCCCCTACCCCCCTCTCCCATAAAGGGCGAGGGGGAACCGACAGCGACTCCCCTTCTCCGGGGGATGAGGGGGAATCGGCACCCTCACCCCCTACCCCCCTCTCCCATAAAGGGCGAGGGGGAACCGACATCGACTCCCCTTCTCC
>CAYPHM010000102.1:0-10716 GCA_964410555.1 uncultured Chloroflexaceae bacterium
ACCTGCCCGGTTCCCCTTCTCCCCTCGGTGGGGGAAGGGGGTAGGGGATGGGGGCTATCCTTACGTCCAATAGCTTGCATGCTCTTGCGCGTACTGCTCAAAGCTAATGGGGTCGCGCCCTAGCACCCGTGCTACGTCTGGCGATACCGCTGCGGCATGCCCTTCTCGCATACCACGGTACAGGTGCAGCATAAGCGATGCTCCCCTACCCGCCCCCCCCCGTGCGCTCATTCGCTCACGCATCTCATCCTCCGTGAGCGCAACGTAGGTAATCGGCTTATCGAGGATACGCGAGAGTATCGCCGCCACCTCATGATGATCAAGCGATTGACCACCGGTGATCGAGTAGGCTTGTCCGTAATGGTCAGTATCGCTAGTATAGTCTGCGGTCAGCGTTGCCACCGCAACCGATGCTATATCGCGGGTGTCTATAAAGCTCACCTTTGCCTCACCAGCAGGTTGGGCTATGCGACCATGTTCGCGGATACTGTCACGCTGCATAGTATGAAAGTTTTGCATAAACCAATTTGGGCGCAGAAAGGTATAGGGTATTCCGCTCTGCTCAATATACCGCTCCACTTTGTAAGATGGCAATTGTTCGTCATAGCCAGCACTCATACCAGAGAGCGCGACAATATGGCGCACGTTGGCACGTTTCGCCTCGTCAATGATCACCATCACCTGCTCTGGGGGGGCTGCCAGTGAGAGCACCAGCAAAAAGAGCTTATCTATTCCCTCAAGTGCCGGGGCAAAGGTGTCAGGTTTCGTGTAATCAAACGCTGCCAACGTCCCGCCGGCTTGCACGAGAGTCTCGGCTTTTGCCGCATCACGGGCAGCAATGCGAACGGGGTATCCCTGGGAAAGCAGTACACTGACTATCATTCCCCCTATGTTACCGGTAGCCCCTGTTACTAAAATTGTACCACGCATACGATTCCTTGTGCTAGGGGAGTACCACACCATACCCCCGTTATCCGTTCCCAAAAATCGTCTCTTAGGAGACTTTTATCCTGCATGCTTGTCTGTTACTCACTGCGCCGCTCTAGGGTAGCCTTTGGCGGAGCTACGGTCTCCCGTTCCGTCTGCTGGTCGAGTCGCCTTCGTAGGTCGCGGGCGAGGGCATCGAGCCGCCACAGGTAGATAAACACCCCTGCCCATGCTGCCAGTGCTACTGCCAACACTATGTAAATTGTTATGCCACTCTCGGTCAAGGAATGGTTCCCCCTTCTCGTTTTGCCAGTTCCCATTGTATCGTCAAAAGCGATACTCGCAGGGAAAACATCCACGCAAACAAGCCGGTAAAGCCTACGATGGAAGCCAAAAAGGTTAGCATGGTACGCTGGTTGCGGAGTAGCCCACTACCGGGGGCTTGGATGTTGATGTGCGCTTGTTGTTGTTGCATATCCACTGATTCCACGGCTAACCGAAACCGCTCGCCCGGTATATCGGGGGAGTGTACGGGATTACCCGTGGTCAGGTCAAAGGTAGGCTCTATGATCGTCTCGCTCTTTAGCCCCGGCTCGCTTACCTTTACCCGTGCCGTAACGATAGTAGCATCTTGTTGCAGTTCAAGCAACTGCATTTTGCGATCCCCAAGCAAGCCGATATGTCCTGTGGCAAGGTCTATCCCATCACATTTGCTGCCGGGTAGGAAGGTGCAGTTGGGGTGAAGGGTGCTTTCGCTCATACGTGGGGCGATGAAGACGAGAAATGGGACGGTAACAAAGGCAAACAGCGAATAGACGGCACTTAGTCGTCGCCGTTGCTCTACATGGTCTATGGCAGAGCGCAGCGCAAAGAGGGCTGCGTAGATCAGCAGCAACACGAAAATCGATGTTTGCCGTGGGTCCCAGTTCCAGAAGACACCCCACACGACTTGCGAGAAGATCATCCCCGTAATAGTCGCTAGGATAGTGAAGAGTAACCCGCTTTCGGCGGCGGCGAGGGCGCGGTCATCATCCCTGGTACGCCCTTTCCAGAGGTATAATCCACTGAACCACGCGGAGAGAGCAAAGGCGAGTACGCTTACCCAGGCGGTGGGAACATGCAGCACCATAATGCGCCCAGCGTTGCCTAGCCCTTCGTAGGATGGCAGCAGCAGAAAGACCGCCACCAAGACGGCGGCTATCCATATGCCCAAGAGTATGCGAAGTATGTTGTTGACGTTCACTGTGTTGGTGCCTCCCCGTCACCGTTCCCACAATTCCATTATCCTATTGTATCCCGTTGTGCTACTCTGTCAATTTCTTGATCAGGGTAATTACAACATCCGGTTTGCCCTCCATCCCCTAGCACCTTCCCCCACTGAGGGGAGAAGGGAGACCGGACGGCTCCCCCTTGCCCTCTGGGAAAGGGGACAGAGGGAACAGGGGCTATGATAATCTTCACGCTATCCCCTCATACTCCCCCAAAAACGTAGGCAATGGGTGCAATAGATGCACATCAACCAGTGCTTTAGCCGTAGCCAGCATCTCACGAAAGGTATAGGTTGCCAGCAGCGAAGAGGGATACCTGCCCCAATCTTGTACCCCAACCCCAACCGCATCGACCCCCAGGTGGCGGCAGGTATAGACGCTACGCGGCAGATGATAGGCTTGGGTCACAAGCACCGCTTGCGCTACCCCAAAGATAGCACGCGCCCGGTAGCAACTCTCATACGTACTGAAGCCGGCATAGTCAAGCGTAATATCCTCCGCTCGCACCCCCGCCTCAACCGCATACCGCTGCATTGCCGTAACCTCGTCGTAGTTGGTACTGCTATTATCGCCAGTCATCAGCAGTTTGTCTACCATGCCCTGCTGATACAACGTTACCCCCATCTGCACCCGGTCTGCCAACATCCACGTTAGGCTCCCATCAGGACGCACCCCTGCCCCAAAGATAATCGCCACCCGTTGCGGTGGCACTTGATGAGCATCTGTATAGCGATAGGAGCGAGTCATCCACTTAACCCAAAGACTGAGTATGGGCAGGAGCAGAAGAGCGGCAATGCCCACCAGCACAATATGCCTCCATCGCCGCTTTATGAAGCCAACCACGCCAACCACTCCTCCTCCAGTTGGGGCAACCCCTTATCGTAGATCGCCGCATAGGTTGCTGCGCCGGGCGTTCCCCCCCCGCTCACATAGAGCGCGTCAAACTTATCGCGCCCATACGTCTCCAGCAGAAACTCGACAAAACTTGCCCACTCATAGTAAAGGGTATTCATATCGCTGATAGGTCGCCCGACATAGCTTGTGGCTAGGGGAATAAGCGCATCATTGACCTGGTAGTTGTTATGGACAAAATCCTTGAAATTCGCCGCCCCACTCAACCAATACTTGCCTGCCCCCCATGTCGCTACCCCCTCGGAGAGGATGAGGTCGGCTTGAAGATGCTTGTCGCCATAGCGATCATGGGCAAGCTGATGGACAAACTCATGCGCCAAGATGAGCACTGCCCGCTCGTGGGGCAGGTCGGCGCAGGTGAAGACCTGCACCAGCCGCTGGTCTGTGTAAGCAAGCCCATTGAGGTTGCAATTGCTGACCGTCCCTATGTAGACGGTAATATCGGCGGTAGCTCCACTACCAAACCGTTGGCTCACATAGTCCAGTGCCGACTCTATTTCATTGGCTACTGTTGCCTGTTCCTCTGCGGTATATAGCCCATCGTCACTGGTAATAGCTAGGTTGACCCGCTCAAACACCGGTCCATCGGTGGGTACCGGTGTGGGACGGGGGCGGTCCATTCCTGGCGACCACTCAAAGGGGAAAAGGTCAGATACCGCCCACGGTGGCGCAATCTCTGGGCGCGGCTGTGGGCGATACCAGAAAAAGAGCAAGACCAACAGGGAAATAAACAGCACAGGGCCAATGGCGGACATTGACGGACGACGTTCCATCTGCACTTCTCTTAAAATACCTGTTCATCTTGGGTTTCAATATCGCACACATGCGGCGCAGGCTGTGCCAAAATGCGTGCAATCGTGCGAAGGTCCATCCACCATTGCTCCTTCGGGCGGTTATGGTCTTTGTCTATCATGCGTGGGAAATCTTGCAGATCATAGAAGGAGAATTTCCCGCCTTGTAAGCCGATAAACGACCCGCCACAATTGTGGTTTATCGCCTGATCTATCAGCCAATTGATACCCTGAACCGTTAGGCGGGTTGCCAACACGCGGTCATAGGGGGAGGGGTCGCCGCCCTGCTGCAAGTGTCCAAGAATAGCCTGTCGCACATCAAACAAGCTCCCCCCTTCTTCTTCAAAGAGCGCACACATAAAGCTGGTCGAGTAGACATCGTTTGCCCCTTCGCTACGGATAATCAAGCCAAGCCGTTTGCCCCGCTTGAACCCCTCAACAAGATCATCCAAATCACGTTTGAGGTCTATCAACTTTACCCCCTCTTCGTTCATATAGACCCGCTCGGCACCTGTCGCAAGCCCGCTCATCAATGCCAAATAACCACACCTACGCCCCATCACCTCAACCACAAAGCATCGCCGCGAGGCTACCGCTGACTGCTTGATCTTGTCTACCGCATTGACAATATTGTTGAGCGCAGTATCTGACCCAATAGAGAGTTCAGAACCAGGCAGATTATTGTTAATTGTCGCAGGGATACAGATAATCGGGATGCAAAATGCCGGGTAGTTCTCCCGCTCGGAGACCAGTTGGTGGGCAGATTGATACCCTGACCAGCCGCCAATGATGATCAACCCTTCAATTTGGTACTTCTCCAACGTGCGGGCTATTGTGTAGAGATGCTGCCGCTTAGGAAGCCAGCGGTTGGTGCCAAGTTCTGCCCCCCCTTGTGTAGTCCAGTTACTTACGCTCATCCAATCCATCTCTTCGATATGCTCCTCTATCAACCCCCGAAAGCCGTCATGCACCCCAAACATGATATGCCCACGGTCTATGCCAAGACGCACCGCAGCCCGTATAGCGGTATTCATTCCAGAAGCGGGGCCACCAGCGTTCATTACTGCCAGACGAAGCCGCCGCTGCCCAGGAACAGGCTTTTTGGGCAGGGTACGCACGAGGGTCAACATCACCTCGATAGACTGACGAAAACTCTGCCCCCGCAGTTCAACTGCCCGTTCATAATCTTGGGCGGCGATAGCATCGGCTATGGCGTGGGTTTTCTCTACGCACTCCATCAAGGGAGCCTGGGTGATACGGTTGTTGTGGATGCCTATGAGCAAAGGCTCTGCTGATGGCTTGTCGTCTAGCAGAGATTGTACCGCTTTATAGCCTAGCATAGTGCTCATATTGCGGTCAAAGGTGCTGGTATAGCCACCACGCTGCACATGCCCTAGCACGGTAACGCGGGTCTCTTCGCCAAGATTATCTTCAATCACTTGCCGAACATACTCACTTTTGATGGGATTACCTAGCCGGTCCCGTGCGCCCTCTGCTACCACGACTATGCTATCGCGCCGCCCGGCTGCCCTCCCTGCCTGCAACACTTCGCACATTTTGGCTTCCCAGTTTTCCACATCCGGCGGGTTCTCTGGGATAAACACCCATTCTGCCCCCGTTGCAATGGAAGCCATAAGCGCAAGGTAGCCACAGTTTCGCCCCATCACCTCAACGACAAACGAGCGTTGATGGCTGGCAGCAGTGCTGTTGATTGCGTCTATCGCTTCACAAATACGGTGGAGGGCAGTGTCGGTGCCAATAGTCGTATCGGTACCAAGCATATCGTTGTCTATGGAGCCAACAAGCCCAACGAGGTAGAGTATGGCATGCTTTTGGGCAACATCATAGCCAATCTGCCCCGTCTCTACCAGTTCGTCAAGCAAGCTGGGCCACTCTTGGCGAAAGACATTTGCCCCCGTGAGGCTGCCATCACCGCCAATGACGACTAGCTTATTGATGCCATATTCTAGCAGGTTGCGGGCTGCCTTGAGCCGCCCTTCGCGGGTCAGGAATGACATACAGCGTGCAGTACCTATGATGGTCCCGCCACGATGCAAGATTCCCCCCACGCTGTCCCAGCTCATTTTCTGTATGTAATTGCCCCCATCTACCATGCCCTGGTAGCCTTCGTAGATAGCATACACTTCTACCCCACGGTCTAGCGCAGTACGGACTACCGCCCGCAATGCTGCGTTCATCCCCTGCGAATCGCCGCCACTTGTCAGTACGCCTATGCATCCTGTGTATATCATAGCTCGTTCCTCCTCCTTTACGTATCCCTGCTCCCTTGTATCGCCGCTGTTCCCGTTACTATTTATGATAATTCTCCCCTTGTCACTCCGTCCAGTGATGCTGCCTGTGCTAGTGTCTCCTCGTCTACTATTGCTTCGGTCAAGTCTGCCCCGGTGAGGTCTGCGTTGTGCAAGCGGGCGTTGGTCAAGATAGCCCCGCGTAGGTTGGCGTTGGTCAAATTGGCATTGGTCAGGTCGGCATTGGTCAAGATTGCGTTGTGGAGATTGGCAGATGTGAGGGTAGACCTGCTAAGATTGGCGTTGGTAAGTATTGCCCTTTGTAGGTTTGTCTCCTTTAGTATCGCGCCAATAAGATTAGCCCCTTGTAAGGTAGCACCTTGTAAATTTGCCTGTTCTAGGTCTGCATTATTTAGGGTAGCTTCTTCCAGAAGAGCACCACTTATATTTGCTTTTTGTAAACTTGCTCTTTTCAAGTTGATAGCTACTAATATTGCACCACTCAGATTTGAAAAGTTCAGGATGGCTCCACTGAGGTCTATCATAGACAAATCACGATTGTATAAGGGTAATTTATTCAGTTCGACTTGGCTTAGATTGAGAATCGTAGCATCTCCACGAATTAAGTTTGACTCATACAAAAATTGGACGACTGCTGCTTGGTAATCCGGTTCTAACCTATCTAGGACAAATCGGGTACGTCCATTAGCAATAGTGCGTACTATTTCTTGATCACCTAATGATAGTGAACTACTTTGTTTATCAAGTATCATTGGTTCAACCAAAAATGTGGTATTATTTACAATGATTTTTGGTTCGTATTCTTGAGCTTTTTGTCCAAGTCCATTTTCAAGCATAAGCAACGTAAGGCGATCAATAAATTGTTCAACAATCGTTTCTTGGCGATTTTTAGAAGCAATCTGTTGTTGTTTTGTCCGTTCTGAACGGTTGAACAAAAACCCACCTATTGCCAGAACTACAGGAATAACCAAGAGTTCTAGCCAATCCCATAGTGTTTTTTGTCGTTCAAATTCCGTATCAACTGGTTGTACTGGGCTAGTGTAGTCTGCTACACCAACCCAACTCCAACCCCAAACATATCCACCCCATAGCGCAATCTCAACGAGTAGAAGAACTCCTACAAGCGCAAGCATAAATAATATTTTGATAAAGGGAGATTGGACTTTCTCCCAGACCTTCAGTATCTTCTGTTTCATAGGGTATTAGCAACAATAATCAACCAGCTGATGTAAAACTAAGAGATTCTCTTCGTACTTGCAGTGTCTTGATCAGTCTACCCATAGCCTGTTCTTGATCACCAGAAAAATCCAGCGGGTGAAGATGGCTAAGAATACCAGGCATCTCAACATCATCTAGTCGCACAGGAATAACAAAAATGGCATCTTCTGGTTGCTCTTCAGCCCTATCCAACGCATACTTTATCTCTTTATGGATATAACCCGCTCTGGAAACAGAGTTCTTCGACAGAAAGATAATCATAGCATCAGACTTCCATATTGCCTTGCGTGTTACCTGTTGCCAGTTTTGCCCTGGGAGCAAGTCCTCTTCATCAAACCAGGGAGAGAACCCCTCATCTTTCAACCGTTTATACACCTGACTTACCCGTTCAGTGCTCCTGCCATCGTGGGCGAGATACACTTTGAGCGTTCTAGTATCAGGATTGCTATTGCCTTGTTTTTGGGATTCGTTATAAGTAATATTCCCCTGATTTATCCCAATAGCTTGTCCTACTTGAGCATCACCAGAGACATTTACTGATCCTCTTGATGACGGACCAAGAGTTGGGGATGCTGAAGCAGCATCAGGTACATTTCCTGGTTCCGATGACTCGGTATCATTTGGTCTATCCTCATAATGTACCCCCCAATCACGCAATACTGCCTTGATACGGCGTATTTCGCTACGGGTTTCATGTATTGCATTTATGACAGCAGGAGGACTATAGGCTTTGCTAAACATTGCCTGCTGTTCTAAATACACTGCTAACGTGCGGCGGTTGACTTCAAGCAACCGTTGCATTTGGGCTATTTCTTCTTGTGTCGCCATTGGTCTATGCGCTCCTTTCCTCAAGTCTTCGTAGCACCCGCTACGGTGCGCCTATGAGTTCTACTGCGTCTATCTCGCTCCAGTTGGCATCCTTGCGCTGGTCTATCGTCAGTTTCACCCCCACCACGCGGAATAGCAACGGCTCAAATGCCACTTCCATCTTGTAGGGGCAGACGTTTTCTAGCTCTACCGTGCCGCTATACACTTCCGACCAGCGTCCCCGTTCGTCTAGTACTTCTACCGATGAGACGAAGCCCGGTTGATGGTTCTGGTAGATGTTCACTTGGGTGGCAAAGACGGGGGTCTCATACTCTACCTCTAGCGTTTCTACCGTGTCTGGCGTAGCAGATGCCCAGGCATTTTTGCTGTCTTTGCACCCCTCTACATCAGGCGGTCCCGTCACCCCATCGGGTCCGTAGTCCTCGCCATACGAGCTACTAGCAGTGGCTTCTATTGCCCACTGGCGCAGGTAGCCGCCTTCGGTGACAACACGACTCGGCACAATCTGGTCGCCACTGACGTTCAACTCGGTGGTGGGGAAGAGGCGCAGGGCAGTGATTGCACTGTATTCACCGCTGTTGTCGCTTACCCACACGGCATTACCCGGCGCAGCAGCGATGCCATTGGGCAAGCTAAACTCACCGGGTGACGGCACCGTTCCCGGCTTGGCTATCAAGCCGCCGCTTGTCATCAGTTCACCATCGGCGGTCATCTGCAAAATGCCCTCGCTCCAGGTGGCAACGTAAATATTGCCCTGGCGGTCTATGTCTATGGCACCAGCGGTAATGCCCTCATCCAAAAGGTCATCACCTAACCGCTTCATCACAGTTCCGTTTTTGTCTATCTGGAAGACCCCACTATTTGATGCATCAGCAATGTACAAGTTACCAAGCGTATCTACCGCGAGATCATTTGGAGCCAAACCAGCACTCAGATTGATGCGCTCAATGAAGGAGCCATTCTCTCCCTGGAAGCGCACAATGCTGCTGGTCGTTTCGCCGCTGTCTTCGTCTACGTGATTGTCTAGGGCATAGACGCTACCATCTGCCCCCACTGCAATGCGCTGTGGCGACTGCGAACCAAATTGCCCCTGCCCATCGCCGCTGCCGCCCCAACTGCCCAACAATGCCCCACTTGGCGAGAAGCGCACGATGGAATTGTGCGCGTAGTCGGCAACGTAGATATGGTCATCTGGTCCCAGGGCGACATCATATGCTCCCGACATCAGTATATCCTCACCAAAGGTACGGATGAGCGAACCATCGGGGGAAAACATCCAAATACCCCGGCTGCTCTCTGCCAAGTAGATTGTCCCATCGGGACCTGCATCTAGCCCCCGCACGGAGGTAAAGCGACTATCGGGTGCTCCCTCGTTGCTGCCTATGCGGATAAGGAAGCCGGGTGGACCATTTTTGGTGATGATAGGCTGTAAGGTCATCGCTTCTTCTGGTGTGGCAGTGGGTAGTGCTGTAACAGCAGTAGATGATGGGAAGCGTATACTGGCAATAATGTTGTCAAACAACGATTGTTGCGCTGCCCACGCCTGCGGTGTTGCCTGTGCCAAGATACGCACAATATGCGCTGGCGCACGTATCACCACGAGCCGCCCCGCCCCGCCATTTGCGCTCAGGTCTGCTTGCAAACCCCTGCTGCCATCTACGGTGATGGAGGTCGTTTCGCTGACGGTATAGCCGGCTTGTGCTGGTCCCTGGCTACTCGTCTCAAACAACGAGACAAGCTCCCCGGCACTGTCCCCAATATCACTCGTTGCGTCTAGCGGAGTCCAGTCCAGCAGCAGCACAAGGTTGTCACCGGGCGTAGATGCAGTAATTGCAGCTTCGTCCGCCGAAAGTGCCAGCGTGGTTGAGGTCTCTTGGGTTGCCCACGCTTGCGGCAGGTCTAGCACTATGCTTCCCGCGGCGAGTTCTTTGGTCGCATCGAGGGTTATAGGCGTAGGCTCTGTGGTCGGGGGTTCAGTTGGTTGTTGTTGGCTGTTGGTGGGGGGCGCAGTTGGTGCAGGCAGTGCTGGTGGTTGCTCCAGCAGCGAGCATGCTGCAAGCCCACTACCTAGTACAAACAGGAGGGTGATAATGATAGCGGTATGTGTTCGCATCTGTCTTTGTATATCCTCTTTCTTTCGCTTGTCATCTTCCATATTGCCACGACTATTGTCGCTTGTCGCTCTTGTTCCTATTATCGCTATTGTAACAGGGTCAAGGCAAAGTTGTTTTCATGAGTATAACCCCTGCTCGCTCGCTCCCCCCTGCCCCCGCTCCCATAAAGGGCGAGGGGGAACCACCTGCCCGATTCCCCTTCTCCCCCAGGGGGAAAGGGTTAGGGATAGGGGGGAGAGAGACGTTGCATGCAACGTCTCTACAACGAGACCTACCCCTGAAAGCCGCACTCTCTCCCATAGGGCGCGGGGGGAACCACCTGCCCGATTCCCTTTCTCCCCCAGGGGGAAAGGGTTAGGGATAGGGGGGAGAGAGACGTTGCATGCAA
>CAYPHM010000102.1:10816-17607 GCA_964410555.1 uncultured Chloroflexaceae bacterium
CGTCTCTACAAACGGGCAAGGGAGCGGGAGAAGGGGGAGCAGAAGCCAACTCCCTTCTCCTAAATTATCATTGGACTATGAGCGCAAAGAGCTTGGGTTTCCCATAATTTACTTTAGGTATCCACCCAATTTGCCAAAGATACCTCTGGTACCTGGCGAAAATGACGAAGATTTCGTGTAACCAATGTTGCCCGTTGCACAAGAGCAATACTGGCGATGAGTAAGTCAGCACGGCCTATTTTCTTCAAGGCTTTGGTAGTACGTAATCGTTCAAATTGAAGAGCAGCAGCCTCATCTATGGAGACAATAAGCATTTGTGACAGGAGTTCTTCGCTACGTATAAGTAGTTGTTGCGCCCGGAGTAGTTCTGCTCCGGTTGCTGCTTTGAGTATGAAATCAAACCGCCCTCGGAGTATTTCTATCTTGGTAATAATGGTTGTTCCTACAACCGGGTCATGAAGCCGGTTGAGGTTTTCCACGACACGAGGATGTCCTGCGTGAAGGTAGGTAAGTGTGTCAGTGTCCAGCAGGTGCATCTGACTCTCCCTCTGGTCGCCTACGTAGGGCATAAATAGCCGTTCGCAGGGCTGCCAAATGCTCATCATCAGCCAATGCCCCCGCCTGTTGGAGCAAGAGGGTACGACTATCATAGCTACTTAGCCATGCATCAATGGCTGAACGCAAAAACCGCCACGTATCAGCTATACGCCGTCCTGGTATCTCCCCCCGTACCACCTGTCGCTCAACTGTTTCCAATGGAAGACGTAGATAGTCTGCCACTTCTTCTAGGGTAAGGATTTCTGTTGCCATTGGTTGTGCCATACAAACAATCTCCTTGTTACCTTTCAAAAATGTGTTCCTAGTGATATTGTACCATGTTCAAGGGAATGGTAAACATAATAAAGCAGTATACAAGGTTATGGCAAAGTCGCACGATCTCCAGAATTATTGCCCATTCTTGTTCTTCCCTTCATAGGGGAAGAGGCTAGGGAATGGGGGAAATATGGTAAATCGTCACATCATCCTTTTGGAAAACCTGCTCGCCCATCTTAGCAAACTTCGCCAAACTTTCGGCGGTATATGCATCGCGTTCGAGCCTACCAATATAGACATGGGTTACATTATACTTGTTGAGCAAATTCTGTGCTTGCCCTACATCCGTTGTGCTGTAGATACGGTCTACATCTGCTTGGCGTGGTCCTATCTGCTCATAGACGCTTGGCTGTCCGCCGCGCCATTGCCGCTCGTGTCCAGTCCAGCCCATCACGGTAGGTATGCCGGTGCTGGCAGATACCCCCCCATATCCCTCGGTGTTGTATGCGCCGCCTAGCTCTGGCACCATCTCTAGCAGCACACTTCCTTGTGAGGCATGCTCGCGTAGCCAGCGAATGGACTCCTCGCCGGCTGGCGAGCGTTCGCGGGGAGTCTCGCCGTCTAGCCCCTTGCGTTCGCTCCCCTTATTCATATGATACAGATTGATAGCAGGATAGACCAGCGACCCACCAAGCAGCAGCAGAAATACTCCGCTGATTAGCCCCACCACCACACGCCGCAGCGGGGAAACCTTGCCCTTGTCACCTGTCCCTTCCCCCACCGCTTGCCACCCACGCACCAAGAGCCACCACATCACGTAGGCTGTGACACTGCCCCATAGGAGCCATACCTGATAGTAGAACTTGAAAATGGTATTCATACGGGAGTTGAAGACATCCCGCACAAAAATCAGGTCGGTGCCAAGCGTGATAGCACACCCCAGTGCCAACACCAGCAGCACAAACGCTTCTGCTGGTGTATGTATGCGCTGTGTAGCCCGCGCAAAGGCAAATAGCATAAGTCCCCCCATTGCCATTAGGGGAAAATCTGTGATTAAGCCAATCACGACTAACAGCGGGGTAAGTCCCAACAGCAGGTAATCGGTAGCGGGAGACCACAACCGCTGTGCAGGTATCAGGTAGGCAAAAGCGGTGAGGGGGATGAGAAACAAGCCAAAGATAATGAGGAAGGCATGCCATCCCGTTTGTGAGCCGTTGAGCGGCGCGACAATTTCCGATAATTTGCCCAAGATAGGCAGGTCTATCAATGGTTCGGTGTTTGCCCCGGCGAAGGAGTGGAAGGTGAGGTAGAAGGGGATGAACAAGACAAACATGGTGAGTGCCAACACCCCCACCTGCCCCCCCAACGCTCCCCATGCTATCGTGCCGTCAGGCTTGGGATGGCGCATGGCAACGAGCAATAGGGCGGCACCGAGTAGCAGCGTATAGGTGGGCATATCCCAACTATTGATGGTGTAGAGGCTGCCCAAGATTAGCCCGGCGAGCAGCAGGTCTCCCCATCCATACTTCCCCCTGGCAAAGGTAACGCGATCCTGGCGAGCGAGGGTCGTTAGGGCAAGTGCCATTGCCAGCAAGCCAAAGGGTAATGCCATAACGTGGGGGTGCATATCGCCAAGCCAAAAGCTAAAGAAGGGAAACTCGGTAATGTTGTAGACACGCACCGCTTGCTCACCTTCGGGCAGGCGGTCATCTATCTGCTCATCCCACAATGCCCGTGATGCCCACCACCAGTTAAAGTCTTTGATGCGGTCTGTTCGTTCTAGCGTTGTGAGCGTGCCAAAATTGCCGTCACCGGTTCGCACGGGATAGGGCAGCGTGATTTCCTTCACCTCATCCTGGGAGAGGTCGCCGATGCTCTGCTGGAGCGCGGCGATAAGTTGGGTGTCGTCTAGGGCGACAATGCGATAGTCGCCAATGATGACCTGCAATGCCCCCACTTGATTACCGGCAATCAGCACGAGCAGCGTCCCCACGACAACCAGCAACGAGCGTATCGCCACAAACCGTGTGCCCCGCTCACTGGTAGGGGGTGAGGGTGTATGTTGTGCAGGTTGTGCTGCTTGGAGCTTGTAGCGGTAGGTCAGCGTTACCAAATTGGAGAGCAAACCAGCGATGTTGATCGCGGTGAGGGCAAAGATAAGGGCTAATGAGAGATTGAAGGCAGGGGATGGGTCTATGCCGCTCAACAGCGCAACAACAGCCATCATCAGGTAGCCAAAGTAGTAGTAGTTGATGCTATAGCCTGCCATCCAGGGGTCGTGGGGGGGGAAGAGACTACTGCGCTGTATCGCATTGAAGAAGGCAAAGTCCATTGGACGCTCTGTCCCCCAGGGGTCAGGTTGAAAACCGCGCATCCACGCGAGGAAGAGCAAAGCGGCGAGAAACAACCCTTCATACACAAGGATGCTTGCCCAGTGCTCTTTGAGGTAAGCAACTGGTGTTGGGACATAGACAGATGGCTTGTTTTGTGGTTGATCATCGGGAGTTGGGGAGGTATTGCGCTGGCGATTACGATAGAAGAGTACGCCATATACTATACCCATTAGGAGTAATAGAAAGATGAGTAGCCCTTTGCCAAAGGGGGCAATGCCAAACATTGCTACGAGCCATGCGCCATAGCTCAACAGGAGCAAGCCGAGCGTCTTGCTGAACGCATAGCCGCGGTCTGGCAGGGCGCGAAAAAGGCTGGTTGTGATTGGCAGGGCGAGTATCCCGATGACTTGTATGACGAGCCACCAGATCAGGATGTCTTGTGTCATGAAGGTTCCTTATATTCGGCTATGCTTGTACGCTTCACTCCCCCACCGCGTACACCGTCACCTCGTTATTTTCCACCACCGGCTGCCCAATATCGGCAAACTTTGCCAACCCCTCAGCCATGTACTTTTCACGCTCAAGTTCTCCGACATACACATAGGTCACATCATACGTATCGAGCAACTGTCGGGCTTCTTCAATATCGGTTGTCGTATACATACGATCTATATCTGCCAAGCGTTCGTCCATTTCTGCTAGGATGTCGGGACGGCTCGAACGCCATAGTCGCTCATGATTGTACCATCCAAGCACACTAGGTATCCCCGTACTCACCGATACCCCTGCGTATCCGTCTAGGCTCTCGTTGCCAACATAGGTTGGTTCTGCTGCCGTTTCTAATACCACACTGTTAGGCGAGGCATGTTCCCGTAGCCAATCTATCGCCTCTTTGCCAGCAGGGGTCGCTTCTCGTGGACTGGCAGGTGCATTTAGCCCATCACCCCTGGGAAAATCTTTGTCCTTTAGTCCAACGAGCGGACCATTGATCATGTTTCCCCCTTGTATAATATCACGGAGCGTCACGATAGGGTAGACGAGTGTGCCGATCAAAAAGAGCGCAAATAGGATGACGATACTTGTTACGGTTGCTACCCGCAACCGCCGCCCTTGCAATGGGGGAATAACGGTAACATGCACATGGCGAGGTTGTGTTGGTTGCTTATTGGGGAGAGATAATCGCTGTGTGCCAATCGATACCAACCACCACAACGCATAACTGGCAAATATCCCCCAGAGTAACCAGACTTGATAGTAGAACTTGAAAATGGTATTGATACGGTAGTAGTGCGTATCACGGATATAGACCAAATCTGGCACAATACACAGCGCACTCCCAAGCGCAATAATGAGCAACACAAAGGCGATAACTGGCGACTGTCTATGGCGCAACGCTAGGTAACATGCGGCTACCCCAACCCCAACCATTGCCAGCAATGGGAAGCCAGCCAGCACCCCAACGATAAGCAACAGGGGACCAAGCAACAGCAAAAACCAGGGGCAAAGGGGGGTATTGTCTTGGGCAGAAGCCCGCTGAAAGGCAAGAAACCCAAAGAGCGGCAGGGCAGACACCCCAAAAAGCAGCAAAAAGGTATGCAAGCCTACCCGCGTAGTATGAAAGTCTTTGACAAGCGCAACAAATTGGCTTAACCCGGCAAGGATAGGTATATCTGTGGTTGGTTGGTCAGTTCCTGCAATAGAGTCAATTGAGCTTGTGAACAAGGTTAAAACGAGCATCATACCCACCAGCAACAACAGAACATAGGCAACGATGGGCAACCATTGCAACCGCTGCTGCTGCTGGTAGAGTTTCACAACAACAAGCACAAACGCCCCCAAGTACAGAGCGGTGTAGGTAGGTATATCCCAACCATTGATCATATACAGGCTACCAAGCACCACCACCGTTACCAGAAGCGTGAGCCAATCTTCCACCGAGCGCAAGGTTGGCTGACGCTTCCAGGCAATGGTTGCCAACGCTAAGGCTATGGCAAGCGAGGTGAAGGGAAGCGACATGACATGCGGGTGCATATCGCCAAGCCAAAAGCTAAAGTAGGGAAACTCGGTGATGCTCTCGATACGGTTTTCTGGTTGGTAAATAGTATAGTCCCACACCAAACGGGACGACCACCACGGGTTAAACTTGGCATGTTGGTCTTCGCGCTCAAACTCTTCAAAGGTGCCAAACATTCGCGCCGTCACAGGCTCCTTGAACACAATTTGTGGCTCATCATCCATCGCTTGGCGCAAGGCTGATACCAACTCCCCGCCAGTAAGGGCAACCACCCGTGGATTGCCAACAATCCATTGCATTGCCCCCGCTTGATTGCCGGCTAGCAGCACCAATACGATGCCCAAGATGATGAACCCTACCCGCACAGCAGTGCTGGCGGGGGATGCGAAGAAGGGGGAAATTTGCTGCCTCTTTCCCTCTCCCCCATCAGAAGACAGCAAATCGTGTAATGTCTCTTGCTCACCTTTGCTATCAGCAAAAGCTGAAGAATCAGGGGACTTTTGCTTACCCTGTATCGTCTCCTTTGCACGAAACCGCCGCTTCTGCACCTCCATAGAGAACTTGACCTGTTCTCCTGCTGGCTCAGGATGCGGGGGAGAGTCGGGCGATTCTTGCCTACTCTGTGTGGTATCTTCTCCCAAATCTCCACCCTCTATGGCTTTCCCCTGAACACTCCGGTGTAACATAGTCATCGTGATCATATTGACCAGCAAGCCGGCAATGTGCAGCGCGGTGAGGGCAAAGATCAATGCCATAGACAGATTGTAGCAGACCACAACGTCTAGGTGGCTAACCATTGCTACCAGAGCCATCATCAGGTAGCCAAAGTAGTAGTAGTTGATAGTATAGCCAGACAACCAGGGGTCTTGCGGTGGGTAGGTTTCGCTGCGCTGTATGGCGTTGAAGAAAGCAAAGTCCATTGGGCGTTCAGAGTCCCACGGGGCAGGGTTAGTTGTGCGTAGCCAAGCCATTGCCAGCAGTGCTAGGAGAAAGACGCTTTCATACAAGACAATTTCTCGCCAATGCTGCTTGCCATAGGCAAGAGCTGCCGATAGGAGAGCACGGAGATTGGTCCGTTCTTGGGGCGCATGACGGCGCATACGGTGTCTTGCCAACACAACCCCACCTGCGCCCATCAGCAGCGCAACAATGATGATAAGCGGCACCCCAACGGGAATATTCTGCCCACTGCCAACAAGCCATACCCCATAACTGATGATGAGCAAACCTAGCGTTTTGCTAAAGGCATAGCCGCGGTCTGGGAGCGTTCGTAGCAACGTTGCTGTGATTGGCAATGCCAGTAATCCAATTGTCTGAATAATAAGCCACCAGAGCGCAATGTGCATAACCATATGTCCTTGTGGTATCCCTTGCTATAGTACTAACTTGGATGCTATTGTAGCAAAGTTTTGGCAAGTACCGGCAGGGCAAAAAACCGGGTGTGACAGACCTTTTTTCTCGTCATCATGAAAGAAGTATAGCCGCTACTTTATTCCCTTCTCCCCCTCGTCTGCATGCAACGGCACTTCCCCCCCATCCCCTAGCCCCTTCCCCTTCGAGCAGCCCCCATCCCCTGCCCTTCCCCCACTACGCGGGAGAAGGGGGTATTGTTCCCCCCATCCCCTAGCCCC
>CAYPHM010000103.1:0-17388 GCA_964410555.1 uncultured Chloroflexaceae bacterium
CGGGTTCCCTGTTGGGAGGGTAGGTCCATGCACCCCAACCATTTTGCTCTTTTCCTACAAATTAAGTCAATCTAACGCAATCAATCTCCCCTTCAGGGGGATTTTTTGTTGTCCCATACCTACTTGTTCCCCCCCTTGTGGGGCAAGGAGATGGGAGGCAAACCAGACTTTGCAATCGACTCTAGGGGATGGGGGCATTAGCGAAGAATCGAAGAACCGTTGCATGCAACGGCTCTTTACCTATTCGTGAAAGGAAAGGGGGTTGTTTGCAACGGACCACACAGCAAAGCTACGAAGCTGTCGTTATGGATTCTGGATCGAGCTTGCCAAGCAATTGCTGGAAGAGTTCGCGCTGCTCATCACTGAGCTTTTCTGGCACAACAACCCGTACCACGACAATCTGGTCGCCCCGCCCACGCCGCTGGATGTGAGGAATACCCTTATCGCGGAGCCGTAGCTGTTTGCCCGTCTGCGTACCGGGCGGGATAGTCAGCGTTTCTTCGCCCTGGAGCGTGGGGATTGTCACCTCTGTACCTAGTGCTGCCTGTGCTACGTTGATCTTTAGTTCGAGCAGGACATCATTACCGTTACGCACAAAGAAGTGATGGGGTATCACATCTAGCGTCACATAGAGATGTCCATAGTTGCCCCCTTCACGCGCAGCGTTGCCCTCTCCCGTAAGCCGTATCTGCGAGCTACTATCTACCCCGGCGGGTATCTTTACGGTAATCTGGCGTTTTACCTCTTCCTGCCCACTGCCACTGCATGTACGGCAAGGGTCACGGTTGATTGTCCCTCGTCCGCCACAATTGTTGCATGTGGTAACAGTCACCATATTGAGGAACGATGCTCGCTGGCGTAGCTCACCTGTGCCATTACAGACCGAGCAGGTCACAGGCTTGGAGCCAGGTTTAGCACCGCTCCCTTGACAGGTAGAGCACTGTTCTAACCGAGAGTAGGTAATCTCCTTCTCACAGCCATTGACGGACTCTTCAAAGGTCAAGGTCAAATGGACCCGCAAGTCTGCTCCTCGTTGGGGACCATCGCCATATCCCCCACCACGCCCAAAGAAGGTTTCAAAGATGGAGCTAAAGGCACTCTCGCCAAAACCACCGAATGGGTCAAAGCCGCCGCCGCCGCCACCGCCACTGCCGCCGGGCATGGCGTGACCAAACTGGTCATACATCGCCCGCTTCTGCTTGTCCGAGAGGACTTCGTAGGCTTCGTTGACCTCTTTAAACTTGTCTGCTGCGTCTGGCTCTTTATTGACATCCGGGTGGTACTGGCGTGCCAGCCGGCGAAAGGCTTTCTTTATCTCTTCTGGTGATGCGGACTGCTGGACTCCCAGGACTTCGTAGTAATCGCGTTTCTCGGTGGATGCCATATAGCTGTGTCTCCCTTTGCTGAACTGACCTCGCGCTGCGTCAAGTATAGGGGGTGCGTATTAGAGGGGTATTGGTAGAGTGTTAGCGTTGTGTTAATCTTGGAGCCGGTAGGGAGCAGAGAGTTCCCCTATGAACATGATACAATAGGAAGTAGGAAGATTACTAGAACGTAGGGGGAATAAAGCTATGGCAAAATCTAGCGGTTCAGGCAAGGGCAAATCCGTTGCCCAACTCGGCTCACTTTCCGTTGTGGCATTGATCGTCTTGGCACTGCTTGGCATTATGTTCTTGTCGTGGCGCAATGTGCGCCCAGGGTATGTGGGCATTGTCTTTGACCGTGCGACCCACCGCGTCACAACGGGAGCTTTGAAGCCTGGATGGGCATTCATCAACCCTGTGACCCAAGCTATCCAAGAGTACCCTGTGACTATCCAGACCTACTCTATGGTCCAGCGCAGTGGTGAGGGGTCTTCGGTGGGGGATGATAGTATCAAGGTGCAGAGCAATGAGGGGCAACAACTCAACTTGGATGTCGTCATTCAATATGAGGTAATAGATGAAGAAGCGGCATTGTTGTATCAGGACTGGGGCGGTGCAGATATTTCGCATGTGGAGAATATGGTCGTGCGCCAATATACGCGCTCGCAAGTACCCGTCATTGCAGCAAAGTATGGTTGGGAGGAGATTACCGCTGCCAAACGGGGAGTTATCACCACGGAGATCAAAGAAGCCTTAGAACGCGAGTTTAACCTGCGCCACCTGCACCTAGTCTCATTTGGTATTCGTGAGGTTCATCTGCCAGATTCATTGCAACTTGCCCTAGACAACAAAATCGATGCCCAACAACGGGCAGAACGGCAGGAGTATGAACTGAAGCAAGCCCGCATCAGGGCTGAACAGGACAAAGTAGAGGCTGAAGGGCAGGCATCGGCGGTCAAAGCGCGTGCTGAGGGTGACGCAGATTCTATCCGTATCCGCGCCGAGGCACAGGCTGAAGCCAACGATATATTGGCAAAAACTCTGACCCCCAACTTAATCTCCTACTATCAGGTGCAACAGTGGGATGGGCGTTTGCCATTGTTTGGGAGCGGCGGCAACAGTACTAGTGGGATGTCGCCATTCCTGGATATGACCAACCTCGTGGAATCCAGTGGGGTGTTGACAGGAACGCTCCGCTAAGGGAAAAGCCGGGTTTGGGGTCAGGATCATGGCAAAGTTGCCCAATGCTAATGATGTTAGCCCTTTTTTGCTCCCTCTCCCCTTGCCCCCTCTCCCATCCCAGGGCGAGGGGGAGATGCAAATTTACCCTTCTCCCCTCGGTGGGGGAAGGGGCAGAAGATGGGGGCTGCCCGGACAACCCCGGATTTGGGATAGTGAACATTGGAGCTTATAAGGGATTAGTGATGCGAAACTTTCGGTTTGATTGGAGATGGATTGGACTCTTGCTTATTGTCGCACTTCTTGCCAATTCGCAGGTCATCCCGTGGCAAGCGTTGGCATTGGTGCTCATTGGGGCAGGGGGGTATCTGCTGTGGGTTGGATGGCGGGTGTGGACTACCGGCACGGCATCACCCGGTCTCCCCCCCACCAGCAAGAAGCGGGTGAAGTATTGGCGGGGGCAGCGCATAGAGCTAGATGAGCCTGCGCCCGCTTGGAAAAAGCCAATACCATCGCTGCGGTCTATCACGCCAGCCCTGATCTACCTGTTGATTGGTCTTGCGCTGGTGCTTGGTGGCGGGGGTATTGTGTTGCAACATTTGTAAAGGAGAAAAGAACTATGGCTGAGATACCGTGGTATCAACAACGGCAGGGATTGTCGCAGATATGCTTCTCGCGCTTCAAAGCATTTGAGCATACTGCCTTTGTAGACCTTGCCCCCGTCACGCTGATAGCGGGGGTAAACAGCGGCGGCAAGAGTACCATCTTGCAAAGTTTGCTGATGGCACGCCAAACGCTGCTGGCTCCCTACCGCTCAACCCAAGAACCTGCCCTCATCTATGACGGCGACTTGGTGAGCTTCGGCGAGTTCAATGAACTATTGTATGGCAAACCAGCAACGTGTACCGAAAACGACCTGTTGCATTTGGGATTTACAGTACAATACAGACACACTTTCCCTCCATATTTTGATGACAAACTTGCGGATGAATGGTATAAAAAAGGACGACATGTCTATATTCACCTTGATGTCCATTTTGCCTATAACGCGGATAAAAAAGCGGTTGAGGTTTTTCAAGCCATCTTGTATTCTTCCATTCCAGGTGGTGATACAGGTGATATACAAGGTCCTAAGATAACGATTGAACAGAGTAATGAGTCTTTTGAATGGGCAGCATGGGATATGTCCCTAGAGATGGGCAATGGGCAAGATACCCAAAAAGGTACGCTACCCAATGGGTTTTTTGATCGGTTTGTCCCTGAATGGAAAAATGACCAACCTGTCTATCACCCTTTACCAGATGGCAGGAGATTACCTGTCTGGTATGAAGCAGAAGAGGTTTTCAAAGAACTGTTTACCCCTGCCCTTGACCTACTTCGGTATGAACTCACCGATAACCTGTACTACCTCGGTCCATTACGTAGTGCGCCCCAACGCCCCTACATTCGTCGAAGTATTGTAGGGCTAGATATTGGACGTAGTGGGGAGTATACCGTTCAACAACTCCACGAACACTGGGAAGAGGAAACTCCCTTTGTCAACCTACCCGATGATGGGACATTTGCCCCGGAAACCATCCAACCTGAAACTATGACTGTTGGGACTGCTGTGCATAAAGCGTTAGTATTGCTTGGGTTAGAACAGCATATTAAGATAGAACGACTAGGCCAGAGCTATGAAACTTCGGTCAGCCTGCTGTCTGCACCAGAAACCTACGTAGCGATTACTGAAGTGGGGTTTGGGGTAAGCCAGATATTGCCCGTTATTGCGCTAGGGTTGCTCTCCCCCGCCAATAGTCTGCTGCTCTTTGAACAACCAGAAATCCACCTCCACCCCCGCGCCCAAGCAGGGTTAGCAGACTTTTTGTTGTGTCTTGCCCGTAGTGGTCGGCGGGTGCTGGTTGAAACACACAGCGACCACTTCATAAAACGCTTGCGTCGCCGATTGGCAGAGGATACGTCAAACCAATTTGAAGGTGCCGTCAGTATGCTCTTTGTGCTACCACCAGAATCGGGCGAAAACGGAGCCAGAGTAGTGCAGGGACACATAGATCGCTATGGGCGTATTGACAATTGGCCCTCCGGCTTTCTAGCAGAGTCCGCTATGGATGCCCGCGCCGTGATGATAGCTTCATCACAAAAACGCATACGAGACCGGGAACTCCAGCAAGCAGGAAGCAAACAACAAGAGCCGGCAACACAGCAAGTAGAACTAAAGCAAGTGGGATAGGAGCTTAGGGCTATGCCAAATATCCAAACGGTGTGGGTTGTGCCAGATTTGGCACTCGTGGTATGTCCACGCGACCAAGACTTCTACGACCAGCACTTCTTTGAGAACCTCTGGCAGCGGTTTCTCCAACACGATGCAATTCTCACAACTTGCGGGTTTCATTGGTGCTTGTCTGATGCATTGATTATAAGCCTACAAGGTGAGTTTCCCTTTGCTTGGCTTGAAACGAAGATAGCTTGGGTCATGGATTTCTATGATGACTTTTTTGGGTTTTGGGACAGGAAAGAACGAATACCCGTTGATGCTTACCCACAATGTACGCTACAACCTGATATAGTCCCCACGTTCGTTACCGATGATACCAGACAGGCGTGGCTTGATACGCTGGCGACCTGTGCCTATCAAGATGCTACGCTCTCGTGTGTGGCTTCCCACACCGATCAACCAATAATTACCCTGCAAGTCAACCCAGACAATGCATCATTAGTCGCAGTGCGCGTTGTTCGCCATAGTAAAGAGTGGCAAGGGGTATACAAGCAGGTCAACCCGTGGGTTGCGGCGGGGCTACCAGAACCAAAGCAAGGTAGCTACGCCTACAACCCACCTGCAACCTGGCAACAGGGACAACCATTCCCCAAAGCGGTCACACCGCGTGGTTATGGCTTTTTGGATACCAACCAGAATGTATGGATGTGGGATAAAGCCGAGGAGCATTGGGATGTCCAACACTCCCCCTATGGACGCGATAACTACACGAGAGTGACCCGTGACGGACGGGTGATCTCATAGATAACACAGATACCGTAGACCCATGCTGCGGCTCTACAAATGAAACTCTCTTGGAAAAGATAGGGGTTGCCCAACGGGTTGAGGGATAGAAATATAGATATTATGGCTTCTCAAATGGCTTGCCCAGGGCGGCAGGTGCCGACACCGCAAAGTGGTTGAGCACCCGCTGCAACGGGAGACGCACCCCATCTGGCAGCGTAGCTACCCAATGGATCACTGCGGGATGGGTGCTGCCATTCACCAGTGCCAACACGCCAATCATCAGCACAAACGGCGCAACCTGAAACACCTGCGTTGGCAGCCACTCTAGCGTACTCTGCATCCGGCTGGCAAGCATCACCAGAGCGCCAAACAGGTAGCACCCAATGGCAACTCGCCAGGGTCGCCACCCCCCAAAGATAACAATGGCTAAGGCAATCCACCCCATACCGGCAATATGGCGATGGCTCCATCCTTGCTTTAGGTCGAGCGAATAGGCTGCGCCAGCAATGCCCACCAACGCCCCCCCTAGCATCACATACCCATAGCGCAGGGCAGTCACCTTCACCCCCCGTGCAAAGGCAGATGATGGACGCTCACCAAGCGAACGGGCAACCAAACCAGCGCGGGTATGGAAGAGAAACCACCACACCGCCGGGATAAGCAAAAAGCTGGCATAGATAAGCAGATCGTGATTGAACAAGAGCGCTCCAATAATCGGGATGTCTGCCAAAAAGGGGATGGGCATATGGGGGACAAGCACCCCCGACTTGCGGACATACGCATTGCCAAGAAAGGATGAAAGGTCGGTACAGAGCAGCGTGAGCACAAACCCTACTGCCGTCTGTGATTGGTGTAATGTTAGGCTCAATAGGCAGAGGATAAAGGCAACCAGCATACCCACCCCCGCCGCGGCGATAAAGCCAATGATCACGCTATCGCTGTGGAGTCCCACGGCAAAGGCAACCATTGCCGCCAGCAGCATCGTGCCGTCAAGCGACAGGTTGATCACGCCTGCCCGTTCGGTGATAGTCTCGCCCATCGTGGCGAAGATAAGCGGTGCTGTGATAGCAAGGACAAATGCTAGGTCAATAACCCATTGTGGAGATGTCATCGTAGGCTTTCTCCCTCCCTCACAACCGATCTCGCCGCATATTGCCAATACCACGGGCTGCCAGCGCAAACAGCACCAACGCCCCTTGCAACACGCCGCTGATGCTACTATCTACATGCAACTGAAGCGGCAGACTGGTGCTGCCAACGCTAAATGAGGCAAACGCTACCACCACGGGCAACACCCACGCCGGGTTGCTCCGTACCAGCAGGGCTATCAATAGTCCAAGTAGCCCAATGCCGCTCGAAATGTTAGGGACCAGGGCATGAAAGACTGCCAGCACTTGTAATGTACCAGCAATGCCCGCTAATGCTCCACACACCGCCAGAGCTTCTATCAAGCGGCGGTTGGATGGCACCCCAAGCCGCCGAGCCGCCGATGGGTTGAGTCCTGCTGCCCGTAGCGATAGCCCCCAGTGGGTACGTGCCAGAGCAAACCAGACCAGCGCAAGGGCAACAACCGCAATGATAGGCGCAGCAGGCGCAAGCCGCAGCCCTTCTAACGTGGGCAACCAGAGCGCATCAGGGAGCCGCTCTGTGCCAGACATCGAGGCAATACCAGGACGTTTCCAGGGACCAAAGACGAGGTAGAGCGCAAGCCCGGTGGCGAGAAAGTTTACCCCAAGCCCAACGAAAATTTCACTCACGCGGGCATATAGTCTCAGCAGACCAATGCCAAACCCACTCAGTACCCCACCGGCTGCCCCCGCCACAAACGCCAATACCCACACGAAGAGGGGGTGCATATCGGGAAACATGCGTAGGGGAAGCATAGCACAGATAGCCCCTATTGTCACTTGCCCCTCAATGCCAAGATGGTACAGTCCCACCGCAAAGGTGAGGGTGAGTCCCGTAGCACAGAGCAACAAGGGCGCAGACAGCATCACCATATCTGCCAGCTTAAAATCACTGGTCCACGCCCCAAAAAAAATCAACCGATACGCTTCAAATGGCGAAGTATCTGTTGCCAACAGTACCAGCGTGGTAAAGCCAAGCGTCCCCACGATGACGATAATCCAGCGCACCCCCCCAAACAACCAGGGCATCAGCCACGAGGACTGGGCTTCTGGCAATGGTGTTGATGGTGGGGATGGAGCCGGGGGTTCCTGGGTCATAGCGATACATCCTCTCGTTGATAATGCTGTTGCACAGCATCAAAACCGACACCGCCTATCAACTCTGCTAGACGAGTTGCGCTCAGGCTTGAACGGGGCAATGGGTGCGAGACCTGCCCACTAAAAAAGACCAACACCTCATCGCTATACTGGAGCAGTTCATCCAAATCGGCAGAGGTGAAGACGAGTGCCATCCCATCGGCGCAGCGGGCTTGGAGCCTGCTCCATACGCCAGCGGCAGAGGTCACATCTAAGCCACGGGTTGGCTGTTCAAGCAATAGCCCGGTGCAGCGTGGCGGCAGCAGCGAGAGCATAGCCCGTTGTTGATTACCCCCTGAGAGGTCTTCCATTGGGGTCTTTGGGGTAGCGCGAATGTCATACTCTTGGATGGCTTGTTGGGCTTCGCATTGGGCTTCTTTATGTGGCTTGAGCAAGCGTGAGGTCGGGTTGTAGAGGGCAATGTGTTCTGTTAGCGAGAAAGCCCCAATGAGTCCATCTTCCATACGGTCTGCCGGCAGATATTGCACCCCATCCGCCTGAAATGTCGCCAGCGATTCGCGGGTGTAGTTCTTGCCATTCAGCAGGATAGTCCCCGATAGCGGGGTTTTTAACCCTGCCAACAACCGCAACAACTGCTGCTGCCCACTGCCATCTAGCCCTGCCAACCCAAGCACCATACCCGCACGGATGTCTAGGGTGATGGGCGCAAGGGAGAGTCGCCCTTCACGCAAGGTCACATCTTCCAGTCGCCAAACGGGATAGGGCAACGAGGAATAAAACGCCTGCTCCAGGGTAGGGATAGACGGGGTATGGACATCTTGCCCAAACATCAGGTTCAACAAATGATCGCGGGGTTGCGGCATTGCCATAAGCCCCTCACCCATCACCTTGCCTGCCCGCAACACGCTGGCAGTATGGCACAGTTCGTCTACCTCTTCCAGCTTATGGGAGACAAACAGGACGGTCTTTCCCTCGCTGGCTAACTGACGCAGCGCAGCAAAGAGGGCAGCTTTTTGTGCGGCGGTAATGCCAGTAGTCGGTTCATCCAAGATGAGCACCCGCACCCCCCACGCCAACAAACGCATAATTTCCAACTGTTGCCGCTGCCCCATCGTCAATCGGGAGACGGGTATGTCAGGGTCTACAGAGAAGTCAAACTGGCGACAAAGCTCCATAAGCTGTTGCCGCATAGCCGTTTTGCGCTGCACGAGGTGGCGGGGGCAGGCGAGGGTAAAGTTTTCTAAGGCGGTAAAGGCAGGGACATCGAGGGGGTCTTGATAGACCATACCAATACCAGCGTTCAGAGCATCGGCGGGGCTGCCGAGTGATACCGGCTTGCCATCTAACCGCACCTCACCGCTATCACGGCGCAGGAAACCGGAGAGGATTTTCATGAGGGTACTTTTGCCAGCACCATTTTCACCCAAAATACCGTGTATCTTGCCAGCAGCAAAGGGCAACGTTATGGAGTCGTTAGCACGTAGACTGCCAAAGGTGCGGGTGAGGTTGTCTATTTGTATGTCCATAGGGTGAGGTCAGTGGTATGAGCTAGTACGGTTCCATATTTTGGTTTCCCTATCATACCACATCCTTACCTACCGGCAAACATACCAACGTAGTATACCCGCTCGTCAATACTCGCGGCTCGCTTCGGGCAAAGGGGAGCCGATTCCCCTTCTCCCCTCGGTGGGTCGCGGGACAAAGGAATGGGAAGCAGCTGCCCGGTGAGACGTTGCAATACAGCGTCCCTCCAACCAAACGCATGGGAGCAGGGGGGCTTTATTCCTCCTCCTGCTGCGCCTTGATTGCCGCTGCCTTGTACTCCTTGAGCAGCGAACGGGCAGCAGTAAACGCCTCAGACGCACTCCGCAATGAGCCGGGGTCTTTCTGAATAAACCACCCGCTCTGCTCTACCTGAGTGGGTCTATACCATATGGGGCAGCTCTCGTTCGTCTCCGCCTTCGCCTGTGCCTCTTCATCCTCGCGGGCTATCTCCGACTCAAGAAACTGCACCGCAAGCAACTTGTCTGCATAGCTCAATTTGTAGAGTTCGGGCAGCAATTCATGCAGCATCATAGCTTCGTTTTTCCTTAAAATTTCAGGTCAAGCAACTGCATACGGGTTGCCTGGAGGCGTTCAATGATGATATGGGCAAACCGCTGCATCAGCGCATACCCCAAATCGTGATCCTCATCGCACTTCGTTCGCAAACAGGTAGCATCAAAGGAAATCGCTCTGGTATTATCCAAAGCCCGAGCATCAAACGTCCATTGGTAGGGTACAAAGAGCCACGACCAGCCAATCACATCACCCGGTACTACCGTTTGCAGCGTGATGGGACCACGCCCAGGCACAAACGTCTCTACCGTCACCTTACCCTGCTTGATAACATAGAATGCATTGGCTTCGCCACCCTCACGGAAGATAAACTGACCGGGGCGAAATTGGACATTTGAGGCACACCCGGCTATGAGTTCTATGTCGTGTGGTTCCAATCCCTTGAAAAAGGGTTGCCCTGTTAGGACTTCTTTTATCGTCTCCATTGTTGGTATCGCCCCTTTTGTGTAGGTAGCGCAAAGCGCAAGACGGCTCAAATTTCCTCTTGCCGTCTTACGCTCTGTGCTGCCTAGCTACGCTACGCGCTTCCTTATATATACTATTATACTATACGCTCATAAATCCTTCGCGGTCATCAGACGATGACAGTCCAACCCGGTGCATCTCAACACCAGACTGTGAAAGCCCACCAGCCCCATTGCCAAAGGAATTGAGCACCTGCATATAGTTGACGCGCTCAAATGCCGCCGGCTGGTCTACTGCCTTCTGGCTCATACTGCCTTGCATCTGCTGGATAGACTCATATTCCTTCTCTTCCATCCAGTTGCGGATGCCATCGATCAGGTCAATGGTATGGTCTACGCCAAACTTGAGCAGGGCAGAGGTCATCATGGCTACTTTTGCCCCCGCCATCATCGCCTTGAGTACATCAGCAGCCGTATGTACCCCGCTAGAGAGTGCCATATCTGCCTCTACTCTGCCATACAGCAATGCTACCCAACGCAACGGCAGTTGCATCTCATAGGAGGTGCTCAACGTCAAGTGGGGGACAACCTCTAGGGCTTCTAGGTCAAAGTCCGGCTGATAGAAGCGATTGAAGAGCACCAAACCATTGGCTCCCGCCTCAACCAGTCGTTTTGCCAGATTTGGCACCGAGGTAAAGTAGGGGCTAATCTTGATGGCGATGGGAATGGAAACCTGCGCCCGCACATCGCGCACCAGGCTAACATACCGCTCTTCAAGCATGGAACTGTCCATTGTCGGGTCTGTCGCCACATAGTAAATGTTCAACTCCAGCGCATCAGCCCCGGCTTGCTCAATCTTCTTAGCATACTCAACCCATCCACCAGTGGATACCCCATTGAGGCTACCAATAACCGGGATATTGACAGCTTCTTTCACCTTTGCTATCTGCTCAGTGTAGCCATCGGGTCCCGTGTTGTAGTTCTGGAAGTCGGGGTAATAGCTCTGTACCTCGGCAAAGGTATTTTTGCCCGTACCGATGTAATATTCTAGTTCGCGCCCCTCGTGGACAATCTGCTCCTCAAAGAGCGAGTACATCACCACGGCAGAAATGCCGGCTTCTTCCATCTTCTTAATATTACTCACATCACGCTGAAGTGGTCCTGCTGAGGCGACCAACGGATTTTTCAGCGTCAATCCCATATACTTCGTCGTAAGGTCCATAATCTCCTCCTTGTAGCGCAGGTGCCAGGGAGCAGCGAGGCTATATTTCCTCCTCTGCCCCCGGACACGCTGCGGGTATCTATCCCATCATTGGGTATCGGGTGCGTAGGCTTGTACCAATCGTTCGTACAGCTTCCGTTGTTCGTTGACTCCGCCTTGCGCCTGTTTCATCAGGGTTTCGGCGCGTTCTTCGTCATTTTGCAACAACACCTTGTAGCGGGCTTCGTTGTAGGCGTATTTCTCTAGTGGGATACTCGGTGCTTTGGAGTCCAGTTTGAACGGGTTTTCTCCATGTTTTGCCAGGTCTGGATTGAAGCGACAAAGGTTCCACGACCCCGACTCAACTGCCAGCTTTTGCTGCTCCAGTCCCTTTCGCATATTGATACCATGCGCGATACAGTGGGTGTAGGCAATGATCAATGAAGGCCCTTCATACGCTTCTGCCTCCAGAATTGCCTGCAAGGTCTGGTTGTCATTATAGCCCATCGCCACCCGTGCTACATAGATGTAGCCGTAGGACATAGCAATCAAGCCCAGGTCTTTCTTCATGATGTCCTTACCCTGGGCGGCAAACCGCGCCACGGCTGCCACAGGGGTAGCTTTGGAAGACTGCCCACCGGTGTTGGAGTAGACTTCCGTGTCCATCACCAGCACATTGACATTGCGTCCCTGTGCCAGCACATGGTCGAGCCCCCCATAGCCGATGTCATAAGCCCAACCATCACCGCCGAATATCCACACGCTCTTCTTGACCAGATAGTCGGCTAGGGCGAGCAGGTCTTTGGCTTGGGGGCTATCCTTGCCTTGCAGCTTCTCGCGGAGTTGGTCCACGCGCTGGCGTTGCTCTTGGATACCCGCTTCTGTTGTCTGGTCAGCACCCAAGATGGCATCTGCCAATCCTTGCCCAACATCACTGGCGAGTTGCTGGACTAGCTCACGAGCATACTCATTGTGCTTGTCTATGGAGAGCCGCATACCAAGCCCAAACTCGGCGTTGTCTTCAAACAGCGAGTTAGACCAGGTAGGACCGCGCCCTTCACTGTTGACCGTCCACGGGGTGGTCGGCAGGTTGCCGCCATAGATAGACGAGCAGCCAGTGGCGTTGGCGATGATCATTCGGTCCCCAAACAGCTGCGAAATCAGCTTGATGTAGGGGGTTTCCCCACAGCCAGCGCATGCGCCGCTAAACTCAAACAATGGTTGCAACAGCTGGGAGTTCTTGACGGTCCCAACATTGACTTTGGTCGCATCCACTTCTGGCAGTGAAAGGAAAAATTCCCAGTTTTCACATTCAGTCTCGCGGATAGGCATTTGTGGCTCCATATTGATAGCCTTGAGTCCCACTTGGCTCTTGTTCTTCGCGGGGCAGACTTCAATACATAGCCCACAACCGGTACAGTCTTCGGGGGCTACCTGAATGGTAAAGTTGGTATCGGGTAGCTCCTTGAAGCGGGCTTTCGTAGACTTGAAGGTAGATGGGGCATTTTCCAACAATGTCGGGTCGTAGACTTTCATACGAATAACGCCGTGGGGACAGACAAACGCACATTTGCCACACTGGATACAGGTCTTGGGGTCCCAAACGGGTATCTCCAGGCTGATGTTGCGCTTCTCCCATTGCGTGGTGGCGGTGGGGAAGGTGCCATCTATCGGCATATCGCTGACGGACAGTCGTTCGCCCTCGTTGATCATCATCGGCGCGAGCACCTTCTGCACAAAGCTCGGTGCCTTATCGGATACTGGCGGGCGGCGGATGAACGTGCTGGTAATCTCGGTGGGTACTGTGACCTCATGTAGGTTGGCTATGGAATGGTCTACCGCTTCATAGTTCTGGTTGACCACTGCCTCACCAAACTTGCTGTAGGTCTTCTTGATAGCCTTCTTGATTTGCTCAATAGCCTGCTCACGCGGCAACACCCCACTGATGGCAAAGAAGCAGGTCTGCATAATGGTATTGATGCGCTGCCCCATGCCCGTCTGCTTTGCCACTTCGTAGGCATCTATGACGTAAAATTTGAGCTTCTTCTGGACTATCCCCTCTTGGACTTCTTTGGGGAGATGTTCCCATACCTCTTCTGGTCCATAGATGCTGTTGAGCAAGAAGGTTGCCCCTTCGCGGGCATTCTTGAGCACATCGTAGCGTTCCAGGAAGCTAAACTGGTGGCAGGCGACAAAATCGGCTTCATGCACCAGGTAGTGGGATTGGAAGGGTTCTGGACCAAAGCGCAAGTGGGAGATGGTGATAGCCCCAGACTTCTTCGAGTCGTAGACAAAATAGCCCTGCGCGTAGTTTTCGGTCTCTTCCCCAATGATCTTAATGGAGTTCTTGTTTGCGCCAACGGTACCGTCTGCACCAAGCCCCCAAAACATACAGCGCACCACCTTATCACCCTCAATGGAGAATGATGGGTCGTATTCCAAACTGCTGTGGGTAACATCATCATTGATACCAACAGTAAAGTGGTTTTTCGGCTTGTCTTTGCCCAATTCATCAAACACTGCTTTAGCCATTGCTGGCGTGAAGTCTTTGGATGACAGCCCGTAGCGTCCGCCAACCACCCGTGGCATCTGGCTAAAGGGCGCAGTGCCATCGGTGAGGCTCTCATTGATGGCGGTAATGACATCGTGGTACATTGGCTCGCCATTTGACCCAGGCTCTTTGGTGCGGTCTAGCACAGCGATAGTCTTCACGCTTGCCGGTAGCACCTTGACGAAGTGCTCAATGGAGAAGGGGCGATAGAGCCGTACCTTGACCATACCGATTTTTTCGCCCTGGTTGTTCAGATACTTGACGGTCTCCTCTACCGTCTCTGCTCCCGAACCCATCGCTATAACAACCTTTTCGGCATCAGGTGCGCCTACGTAGTCAAACAGGTTGTAGCGTCTCCCGGCAATGTTGGCAAAACGATCCATCACCTCTTGTACCACACCGGGGCAT
This sequence comes from uncultured Chloroflexaceae bacterium, assembly GCA_964410555.1. GTDB lineage: Bacteria > Chloroflexota > Chloroflexia > Chloroflexales > Chloroflexaceae > JAAUSY01. The sequence continues at coordinate 14,452 of CAYPHM010000103.1, forward strand.
GCGTTGTAGAAGGGGTTGACCGTCTCGCGTGCCTGGAAGAAGGCATCTGGGTTCTGGGCTGTCCCCCGCAATACCGGGCGGTCTGGGGTCATAGCACGGGAGCGGTGTTCTTGTATCTTCTCATGGTTAATCATCGCCAGCAAATCGTCTTCGGTGAGCAATTCAGCTTTGGCGACTTCGTGTGAGATACGGAACCCATCAAAGAAGTGAACAAAGGGGATACGAGACTCAAGTGTGGCAGCATGGGCAATGCACGCCATGTCGTGCGCTTCCTGGACCGAATTTGACGCGAGCAAGGCAACACCTGTCCCCCGTATGGACATCACATCAGAATGATCACCAAAGATAGACAGTGCGTGGGTTGCAACGGTTCGGGCAGAAACGTGGAAAACACACGGGGTTAATTCACCAGCCATCTTGTACATATTGGGAATCATGAGCAATAAGCCCTGGGATGCGGTAAAGGTGGTCGTCAATGAGCCAGCTTGCATTGCTCCGTGGAGCGCACCAGCTGCGCCGCCCTCGGATTGCATCTCTATGACGAGGGGGATAGTCCCCCAGATATTGGTCTGTTTGTTGGCAGACCATTGGTCAGCAAATTCGCCCATCCCAGAGGATGGGGTAATGGGATAGATGGCTATCACCTCGCTCATCTTGTGGGCAACAAGGGCGGTAGCCTCATTCCCGTCTAGCGTAACAACTGTACGTGTCATGTGAACCTCCATTAGTTCTCAGGTTGAACGTCCTCGACTCGACCTTATTTTTTCGTACTCTCTGTGCTTCCCGTTGCGGGCTTTGTACTGTTCCCCCCACTAAGGTACCAATGGTTAGCCCGATGTGAAAGAAGCGCTCGTTACCAGTAGTCTGTACTCACTCACTCCTGGGGGTAGTCCGGGGTTTCTGTTGTATCGTATTGTTTGGATAAGCCCGGTTCCTTCTTATTTGATAGTACATAGCTATTATAATACATTTTTTGTATCGTTATGCCGGTGATGATACCTATTTTTTGGTACATCAGGGGGGATAGTATTTTTATACCCCCTTATGATACCATACGATTGTGCATGGTTTGCCGGGTAGTCCCAAGCTCAAGGACGTAGCATGCAACGTCTCTTCCCCCCCATCCCCTGCCCCCCTACTCCCACGACAACCCTCTCCCCGCGCCCTGCCCATGCTCTGGGACTAGCTTTGTGGGTCTACGGCACGGTGTTGGCCAAAAGCGCATGTCTTAGTGCCGTCGTGGTTGAACTGCTGGAACTGTTGCCCGAACAGACCGCCCGTCAGCGCCTGCGCGAATGGCTGCGCAATGGCCGGGACAAAGCCTGTCCCGGTGATGTGCAGGTCAATGGGCAGGCGTGTTTTCCCTTCCTACTGCGCTGGGTCATCCCGTGGTGGCAGGGCACGAGCTTACCGTTGGCGATTGATGCCACCCATCATCATGACCGCGTCGTCACGTTGGTCATCAGCGTGCGCTATCGCGGCTGCGCCATTCCCGTCGCCTGGCACATCGTGCCCGCCACTCAGCAAGGAGCCTGGATGCCGCACATCCTGGCTTTGATCGATCAGCTTGCGCCAGAGGTGCCCCACGCCTGGCAGACGTTCGTCTGTGGGGATCGCGGTTTGTGGAGTCCCCGTCTGTGGCACCACCTCCAGCAACGTCGCCTGCATCCGTTGCTACGCCTTGCCGATGGCGTGCCCGGGCATCCGGCCAAACGGAAACAGTCGGTGAAGCCTGCCCACCTGGTGCCGTGTCCCGGTCGCGCCTAGGTAGGTGCGGCGGCGGTGTTTGGCGAGCAAGCTCGCCAGACGGGGATACGGGTGATGGTGTGGGGCCACGGGCACGCCGAGCGTTGGGTGCTGCTGACCGACCTGGCACCGCGGCAGGTGCAGCAAGGGTGGTAGGGGCTGCGGATGGGGATTGCATTGGGCTTTCGGGCACTGAAGGGCGTGGGGTGGCAGTGGCAGCGAACGCGGCGCACGGATCCGGAACGGGTATCGCGCCATTGGTTGGTACTGGCGGTGGCGACGCTGTGGGTGTTGGGATGCGGCACGCGGGCGGATGACGCGGAGATGTTGGGGGTCGCGCCCGGGCGGGTGCGGGTTCCGCCGCTGCCGTCAGGACAGCCCGTGGTGGGGCTGTTCCAACGGGGGGTGAGTTGGGCACGGCGACAACTGGGGCATGGACGTATCTGGCAGCGGCTGTGGCTGCGTCCCAGTGCCCTGCCAGGGCCCTATCCTGATGGCAAAACCACGATCCATCGTTACCCACTTTCGGATATTCTATTGGAATGATACATACCCTTGTAAGGAGAAGGGGATGGGGGCTGACCGGTGAGAGTTGCATGCAACGTCTCTACCACCGGACAAGGGCGAGGGGGTAGGGGGGTAGGTAAACCTATGGGTTCATCTGCTTGGTATCGGTTGGCATTATGCGCTCTGCGTTTTGCGCTTCAAGGCTGCCCACCCGTCGCTCCAACAGCCATAGCTGATCATACAGCACCCCAATGTGTTACAATATCTGCCCGACCATCTGCTCTGCCGTCATCTTCTCATGTTGCCATTTGAGCTTGAGATCATCGAGGGTGTGCATACCCATAAGCATTGCTCCAACAACCTGCATCCTATGCCCAAGTTGCGACACGGTTGTTGCAAGCGGTGCCAAGTGATGGGGCAGCCCAAATTGCTGCACTGTTGCTTGAGGAATTAGATTTGGTAGGGTGCAGACCGTACTAAGACCAATTTGGTACCAAACCTGCAACAATGAAATGAAATGAAATGATTGGATGTGGTACTGCTCGTGCGGGTTTGGTTTAAGCAAGGGCAATAGAGGTATTGCCCTTGCTTACCTACCGCTCCCCCCTGCCCCCGATCCGCTTGGAGAGACGTAGCATGCTACGTCTCTCCGGTTCCCCTGCTCCCCTCGGTGGGGGAAGGGGC
>CAYPHM010000104.1:0-16957 GCA_964410555.1 uncultured Chloroflexaceae bacterium
CAGGGGGAGCGGGAGAGGGTGTCGGGAGCGGGGGGCAGGGGGAGCGGGAGCAAAAAAGGTGCGGTAAATCCTATCGCTTGAGCTTCATAAAGCCCGTACCGAGGGCTTGATGGGCATTTTCTATGACCATAAACGCATTGGGGTCAGTCTCGGCAACAATATATTTGAGGTCATTCACCTGCGAACGCTGCACTGTACAGTAGATCATCGAACGATCCTGCTTGGAATAGCCGCCTGTGATAGCCCAGTAGGTTACACTGCGCTGTAACCCCTTCATCAACGCTTCAGTTAGCGTATTTGGGTCACTGGTAATGATCATTGCTGTGCGTACATTGCTCGGTCCCTCTAGCACAAAGTCTGACGCTAACCCCATCATAAAGAGAGACAAAAGCGCATGCAGCGCAGCATTCCAACCAAAAACGATGCCTGCGCCCAAGATGACAATGGTATCTGTGTAAAGATAGACCTGGCTCAGGGGAAAACCCGTTTTGAATTGGATAATCCGTCCGATGATAGACGTACCACCGGGTGTGCCACCCGCTCGGTATATTAAACCGCTGCCGATACCATAGATCAGCCCGGCGTAGATAGCACTGAGCAGCATATCGTTGGTCAGCGGCTCATTGTGGGTGGTTTTTGGCATAAAGATGACAAACATATCGGCAGCAACCGAAAAGACAACCACCGGGATGATGGTATAGAGCAGAAACCGCCACTTGCCAAGATAGATGTAGCCCAAGACCAACAGTGGGATATTCATGATAAGGAAGAGTACCCCCACGGGCAAGCCGGTAAAGTGATTGATAATGATGCCAATACCGCCAACTCCCCCGGCGACAATGTTGAATGGCACCTGAAACAGACTATAGCCAAGCGCGGCTATGATGGCACCGGCGGTTACGGCAAAAATACGCTGAACAGTACGCCAGGTATTTTCCGTCAACATATGTTTGAGCATAGGTAGTGAACTCATAAAGATTTTTCTCCTTGAGTAGTATAGTATATTGAATAAGAGCGTTTCTTACAGTAGTAGCACGAGGATGGAGAGAATAGATAATCGCTAGTACTTTTTGGCTATCTCTTCGTTCTACTTTGCTTAATATTGAATAAACCAACCATATGCATAGGGGCTTTTTTAACTTTTTTGCCTATTTAGTACAAAAATTCCCTATTACCCCTCTGTTGACTTTGGTTTTATCCATTGTATAATAAAAGCAGGTTGGGTACCTTTGTATGTGGTTTAAGGGGAATAGTTGAGGAATACCTCATCCTGTTTCAGAAGGTATCGTATACGGAGATATAGTGTTTTTCTTAACCTTTACTTTACGTACATGCCAATGGGTCTCTCCACACGTATACCGGGTAGTATACCATCAAGATTATCTTTCTGCAATATGGCAAAACGGGTGCAATCAAACCGTTGGTATGGCGCGTATGGCTAGGCTTAGTAGGCTTAGGCTGCGGTACAGCTATCAATAGTAAGATGGAGGCAAATTATGCGTGGTAATCCCCCCCACGCAACTTATCCCTGGCTCGTCCAGGTAATCATCGCTAGTGTTAGTGCGCTGCTGGTGGTCGCAGGGCTATTTGTGTTGTCTCGCACTCCTGCCCAAGCAGCAAACGACCCTGATAATCCAGATGTGACCTATTGTGTAGACGCTGACGCAGCAGCAGGCGGCGATGGAACCTGTTGGACAACCCCCTACCAGAGCTTAGATGATGCCATTACCGAGGCAGCAAACCATATTACTACAAATCCCACTCACTACGTTGAGATATGGGTTGCTGAGGGGACGTATATACCAGATAGTAGTTTCTCGCTCCATAGCCGCGTTGCGCTGTATGGCGGCTTTGCCGGCAGTGAAGATACCCGTAATGAGCGGGATTGGGAAGCACACGAGACCATCCTCAGCGGCGATAATACCAAGCGGGTGCTCATCGGCAGCGACACAGACAACACCGCGGTGCTGGATGGGTTTACCGTGAGTGAGGGGAAGACTACTTCGTATGGCGGCGGGATGTATAACAATGATGGTAGCCCAACGATACGCAACTCCACATTTATCAGCAACACCGCAGATAAGGGGGGCGGAATATACAATGGGGGAAGTTCATCTCCACACCTGTACAACACCACATTTATCAGCAATACTGCTCTGACAGATGGGGGAGCTATGCGAAACTACGCAGCTTCTGACACTGATAAGCCTGTCCTTATTTTAGACAACGTTACCTTCATTAGTAATACTACTACCCTTACTGATGGAGGAGCTATCGCAAATCGTAATGTGCATATTACACTCAAAAACACAACGTTTATTAGCAATACTGCTTATCGAGGAGGAGCTTTATATACAGAAAATGGGGTCGTAACCGCTACTAATATCATCTTTAAAGAAAATAGCGCGATTGTCTGGGGTGGTGCTATGCGAAATATTAGTAGTACTATAACAATAAACAATGCCTCCTTCGTGAATAATAGCGTAAGTAGTGGAAATGGGGGTGCGGTAGCAAATTTTAATAATACATCACAGTTTATCAATGTTACCTTCGCCAATAATACTGCTTCTACAGACGAAGGGGCTATACGTAGTACCGGCAGTGGTGAAACAATAATAACCAATACTATTTTTTATGATAACAACGGCGATAATCCTATAGATTCTACTGAAAATACTCCAACAACTTTGTCGTATAGTATTATCTATCCTGGTACCCCTGATGTCTGCTCTAATACATATATATCCTGCTCAAATACAAGCAATGATGATCCAAAATTTGTCCAAAACCCTACTGATGATGACTATGGCGATGTGCGGTTGCAAGCTGACTCGCCTGCACTCAATGCGGGGCATAATGCTTCACTGCCACCAGACTATGCAGACATAGATGGCGATGGTGATACCACCGAAACGCTCCCGCTTGACCTCGATATGCGAGAACGGGTTGTCGCCACAACGGTAGATATGGGGGCATATGAGTTTAACGTATCGCCAGTAGCAGAGGATGATACCGATAGGGAGACGGATGAGGATACTGCTATCACGGTAGATGTGCTTGCCAATGATAAAGCTGATGATAACAGCGTGGATAATAGCGACACCCTCACCATCACGACAGTGAGCAACCCCATCAGTGGCACGGCGACCATCGTTACCTCAACCGTGGTCTATTCCCCAAGTGCTGATCTCCAAGCATTGGGGGACGGGGACATTATCACTGATACATTTACCTATGTAGTAAGTGATACTGGCGGCTTGACGGCGACTGCTACTATCACGATTACCGTCACGGGAGTGAACGATCCCCCCGTTGCGAATAACGACTCCTTTGGGACGAAAGAAGGGGAAACCCTTACCATCCCCCACACGCAGCTTTTGGCAAATGACAGCGATGTGGAAGATGGTACACCGTCTATCTATGCCTATGATAAAGTAAGCCAGTATAGTGTTCCTATTAGTGCAACCTTTGGCAGTGATGGGGATACCTATACCTACCCTACCACACCCACGCTAGAGTGGCTTGCTGAGGGGCAAGTCATTGCCGACACGTTTATCTACACTGCCACAGATAGCTATAGCAGTCTTATTACTGCTACCGTGGTGATTACCGTCACGGGAGTGAATGATGCGCCCGTTGCGGTTGACGATACGAAATCAACCAACGAGGACACCCCCATCACGGTTGACGTGCTCGCCAACGACACGGACGTAGACACAACTGATACCCACACGGTCACGCTCGTGGGGGTGGCAAGCAATGGCACGGCGGTAATCATCAGTAATCAAGTGAAGTACACGCCTAATGCCAATTTCAACGGTACAGACACCTTTACCTACACCATGTCTGATGGCAATGGCGGCACAGACACCGCTACCGTCACCATAACCATTACCCCCGTCAACGATGCGCCCGTTGCCAACGATGATCTCTTTGGGACGAAAGAAGGGGAAACCCTTACCATCCCCCACTCACAGCTTTTGGCAAATGACAGCGATGTGGAAGATGGTACACCGTCTATCTATGCCTATGATAAAGTAAGCCAGTATAGTGTTCCTATTAGTGCAACCTTTGGCAGTGATGGGGATACCTATACCTACCCTACCACACCCACGCTAGAGTGGCTTGCTGAGGGGCAAGTCATTGCCGACACGTTTATCTACACTGCCACAGATAGCTATAGCAGTCTTATTACTGCTACCGTGGTGATTACCGTCACGGGAGTGAATGATGCGCCCGTTGCGGTTGACGATACGAAATCAACCAACGAGGACACCCCCATCACGGTTGACGTGCTCGCCAACGACACGGACGTAGACACAACTGATACCCACACGGTCACGCTCGTGGGGGTGGCAAGCAATGGCACGGCGGTAATCATCAGTAATCAAGTGAAGTACACGCCTAATGCCAATTTCAGTGGCACGGATACCTTTACCTACACCATGTCTGATGGGAATGGTGGTACAGACACCGCTACCGTCACGATTACTGTGATAGGGGTCAACAATGCGCCCGTTGCGAATAACGATACTGCCACAACCAACGAGGACACCCCCGTCACGGTTGACGTGCTCGCCAACGACACGGACGTAGACACAACTGATACCCACACGGTCACGCTCGTGGGGGTGGCAAGCAATGGCACGGCGGTAATCATCAGTAATCAAGTGAAGTACACGCCTAATGCCAATTTCAGTGGCACGGATACCTTTACCTACACCATGTCTGATGGGAATGGTGGTACAGACACCGCTACCGTCACGATTACTGTGATAGGGGTCAACAATGCGCCCATCCTAGACCTAAACGGCGACCTAGACGGTATAGACACCCAACACGACTTTACCCCAGAAGGAGGAAATCTACAACTTGCCCCCAATACAACTATCCACGACCCTGATGGTGATGACCTCATCTATGCCATCATTGATCTAACAAATAGACCAGATGGCAAGGCAGAAATCCTAGCGGTAGATGTCAGCGATACAAACATCAGTCATAGCTACATCAGCGGGGTGCTTATCCTCAGCGGCAATGATACAATGGCGAATTACAAGCAGGTTCTCCGTACTTTGACCTACTCCAATACCAACGCAGCACCAGACACAACCCCCCGTAGGCTAACATTTACCATTAGCGACAACGACTATGCCACCAACGACCCAACAGCGATTGTCACCCTCACTATTGGCGTTGGCAATACGCCCCCCAGTACCCGTGCCATAGGTGATATTGTCGTGGTTGAAGATGCCGATAATACGACTATCAATTTGTATAACCACTTTGATGATAGGGAAGATAGCGATGAAGATATGACCTATGCCGTCATTGAGAATACCAATCCAGACCTCTTCACATCAACGATAATTGGCACAGATGGTATCTTGACGCTTGCCTATACCCCGGACGCTTCGGGCAGGGCAACGCTAACAGTACAGGCGACAGACACTGGTGGCAAAACTGCCAGCATATCGTTTGGTGTATTGGTCATCGAGGTAAATGACCCACCAAAAATCATCGACACCGGTATTCCTCCTGTCACGGTTTCCTATGACACCAAAGAGAAAACTATCTCTTTGCGTAACGCCTTTACCGACAAAGATGATACTACCCTCACCTATGAAGTGCAGATGATTTCCAACAACGGACTCTTTGCCAAAACCAATGGAGTCGTGATTGACCAAGCCAAAGGCGAACTCATCCTCACCTTTGCAGATGGTACCGTAGGCAGTGCCAAGATTACCATACGCGCAACCGATAGCAGCGGGGCATATACAGAAATCACCTTTACCGTAACGGTTGAGGAGCAGGTCATACCAACGCCTACGCCCACCAGTACGCCTACGCCCACCAGCACCCCTACGCCCACCAGCACCCCTACGCCCACCAGCACCCCTATGCCCACCAGCACCCCTACGCCAACCAACACCCCTACGCCCACCAGCACCCCTATGCCCACCAGTACGCCTACGCCCACCAGCACCCCTACGCCAACAACAGGAACATCAGACCCGCTAGGAACAGCCACGCCGGTACCAACAATGACTCCCACCCCTAGCCCTAGCCCTAGCCCTAGTCCTACCTCTACCCCCACGCTTACGCCTACGCTGATGCCAGAGCCGCTCGTGCTAACATTTGATACTGCACCCACAAAAGGCAAGGCAGGGGGCACACTCACCTATGTGCTGCGCTACACCAACCAGGGCAACACAGAAATAACCAATGTCCAGCTACTGCTGACGCTGCCACCCGGTATAACCCTAGACATGGCGAACAGCCCGGCTGGTTGGCAACTGGTCTCAGAAGGGGCAGAAGGGTCTACCTACGCTTATATGGTAGAATCGCTGGAACCAGGTGAGACGGGAAGCGTGAGTTTCACCATTCTTGTCGCCCCAGAAACCCCGCCTGGACAGACGTTTACGCTGACCATTGATGCGACAGGTACCGTAGCGGGCAACCAAATTGACCAACAGGCGACCATCACATTGAGCATTGATAGCCAGCATGTCTACCTGCCGCTGGTCAACCGCTAAATTCCCCGTTTATTTCCCGCTCCTCCCTCTGCCCTACCCCCCCACACTTGCTAGTATTGTTGTGGGTGGTACAATAGGGATACGTACAGGAGAGCAAGGTACCATCTGCTCAGAAGAGCAAGCACAAAGGGAAGCAAAAACCATATGTCATCACCTACGACATTTGAGCAAAAGTACCCCGCCATCACCCAATGGGTGGAAAAGTACGGGTGGATTGAGATAGGGCAAGATGGACTTAGCGTCTCCCTAGTCCGCGCTATAGACGAAGGCGGCGTAGTTTGGGAAATTGGCAATGACTACCAAACGGTAGACCAGGCAATGCAAGCAATGGATGCCGCACTATCCATCTGGATAGAAGATAACTATGGAGTGTCACTATGATACAATGGGAGTATCTGTACATTGTCGCAGACAGAGACGAAGTGTTTAAGATTAACAACGAACTCATAGATCGAACGGACCTACCAACCTACATGCAACATCTTGGGCTAGAAAGATGGGAACTTGTTGGCATTACGGCAGAAGGTGCGGCTACTGGCTACTGGCGGCTCGTGTTCAAGCGTCCGCAAACCATACCAGAAAAAGCTGACCCCTACCTTGCTCAACTTGTCCAACGGGTGGGGCAGATAGCCCGGCAACAAAGCCTGATAGCCCATACCCTGCGCCAGGTTATGCAGCGCAGCAAAAAGCTGTAGCGTGACTAGGTTGCCCAACAATCTAGCATGACCCATATCGGGATGGAATTTCTGTATGTTGAAACCTCAACCTAGCACACCAGCACCCACATCACGTCTTGCTCTTATCATCGCGGTTGTTGTGGTACTTGTGCTACTCATCGGTGGAGGGGTATTTTTTGCTGTTCGCAGCAACCCTGCTCCCCCCCGCATTGTCGCAATAATGCCTGCCGACGGCACAACCCACGTTAGCCCACAACAAGTTATACGTATCACCTTTGACCAGGAGATTACCCCTAACTCACTGGCATCTGCCATTAGCTTTGACCCACCCGTAGACTTTACCATTGCGGAGTCCCCGGAAGGCTACCTCATCCAACCCAACGGCGAATTGCAATATGAGACGACCTACCACGTCCGTATATCGACAAAAGTTGCTAGTAGCTATGGGCAGAGACTAGCAGAACCACTTGAAATCGGTTTTACCACATCTCCCTTTGTGACGGTGCGAGAAATGGAACCGCCACCAGATGCAGAAGACGTAGCCTTGCATACCCCCATCCGTCTGGTCTTTGACAAGCCGGTAGTGTCCGAACAAACCCTGGCATCCGCCGCTCAGGACCCGACCATTGCCGAGCAGTTGCCAGCCCCCCTACGACTAGACGGACCTAGCGGGCGCGTTGACGGGGTAGGGCATTGGCTGTCCCCCGATACCTACAGCTTTTACCCTGAAGGTGGCTTGCAAACTGCCGCCGACTATACCGCCAGCGTCAATACGGATGTGGCAGCGGCGGGGCAGGTCTATATCAAACAACCCGGCGCATGGCGGTTCCACACCCGCAAGGTGCTGGCAGTCAAGCCACGCCCTGCTGATGGCGAGAAGGATGTAATCCCAGACCGCGCTATTGAGGTGCGCTTTTCGCCAGATGTAGACGTAGCAGCGGCAAGCACCCACTTTCACCTAAATGAAAAGCAGAGCGGTACCCCCGTTGCCGGCAAGGTGCAGGTAGTCAGCGATACCAGCTTTCGCTTTGTGCCAGATAACAGCCTTAAACGGGACACCGAGTATCAGGCAACGCTAGACGGCGAGGTGCGCTCCAATAGTGGCGTATTGCTCAGTAGCGACCCCCAAACGTGGGCATTTACCACAATGGCACCGCTAGAGATTGTACAGGTAGAGCCGACCCCCAACACTACCGAGGTGCTAACTGCCACGCGCCGCGTTAGTGTTCATTTCAACCACCCGGTGGTCTCATTGACGACCATAGAGCGACAAGCCGACCTGCCCCACCCGCTGACTATTACGCCGGCTGTCGAGGGCAAAGGCTACTGGCTAGATACCAGTACCTACGTCTTTGTTCCCAATAAGCAACTCGATGCTGCGACAACCTACGAGATAGTCGTCGATGGCAATTTGCAAGATATGGGCGGCGATAGCCTAGAGTCAGCGTATCGCTGGCAATTTTCCACTGCCCTGCCCCGTGTTGCCAGCACAACCCCTGCTGGTGATGAAGAGCAAGCCGACCCCTACGCACCAGTGCGTATCGTCTTTGATCAGCCAATGGATGCATATAGTACGCTTCAGGCAGTAGACGTGGTGTGGGAGACAACCGGTAGCTCGGTTGATGGGGCGGTTGAGATGGAAGGGGATCGGGTAGTCGTCTTTACCCCCTCTGAGCCATTCTACCGTGGCGAGTATTACCGCATAGAAGTGTCACAGGATGCCCAGTCATCCAACAAGAAGGGCAACCTGGACTCCCCCTTTACCACATCGTTTCGCACTGCACCTGCCCCCGCATTGGTAGGCTCCACACCGGAGTATGGCGCGACCCGCATCAACCCTAGCAATGCGCTGGTGCTCAACTTTAGTACCGAGATGGATTGGGCATCGGTTGAACAGGCATTGACCATATACCCTCCCTTGCCAACCTATGCCTACACCTCTACCAGTACCACGCGCTTTTTTGTCTACAACATGCTGGAGCCAGAAACCGACTATACCATCACCATTGGGGCAAGTGCTCAAGACATCTACGGGGACACGATAACCTCTCCACAATATGTCGAGTTTCGCACAGGCTCGCTGCCGCCGGGACTCTCGATTATCGGCACCTACAAGATAGGCACCTATGCTGCCAATACACCTGTCCGTGTTCCCATGCAACAGGTGAATGTCCCCACCATACAGTATCGCCTCTACCGGCTGGACAACGACAAAACAAGCCAGTTACTCAACGATTATGAGGAGTGGCGGGAGTATGTCCCCCCCACATCGCTGCTACAAAAAACCGATACCATCACCTTTGACGACTTTGTGCCAAATCGTAACCAGCTCCATATGCTCAATGCTGGCAAACTCAAACCGGGTATCTACTACCTCTCCATTGAGGGCGAACGGCAGGAAGACCTGCAACTTGACGAAGACGAAAGCGAAGATAGACCGCTCATAGAACGGCACATCATGGTCGTTACCAACTATGGGTTGACGATGAAGCGCAGCAAAGATAGCCTCTTCCTGTGGGCAGTGGATATGGCAAGCGGCGAGCCTGTGGCAGATATGCCACTCAATGCCAGTTATCAACCAGACATCAGCGACTATGACCCCGGCGCGAACGGCGAGGATACATCCACCCTCTATGAGCAAGAACTTGGCACAACAGACAGTGACGGGGTGTTGCAGGTTCCCTTTGAGACAAGCCATATGTACAACACCATCTTTGTCTCCTCGCCCGACCCTGACACCTTCGTCTATGCCTCCAGCGTATGGCAGGATGGCATCAGTCCGTGGAGCTATGGCGTATCGGTAGACACCGAATCCTACCCCATCATTGGCAATGTCACCACAGACCGTCCCATCTATCGCCCAAACCACACGGTACACATTCGCGGGGCAGTGCGGCGACTTGAACATGAGCAATATACCCTGCTAGAGCCAGACGAAAATGTCTGGCTAGAGGTGCTTGACCCACAGGACAACAGCGTCTTCTCTGCTGCCGTCCCGCTGAGTGAATTTGGCACCTTTAATACTAGCATCATGCTAGACAGCACCGCCTCTCCCGGTATCTACACTATCTCAGTGCTTGACGAACAGAAAGAAATATGGCAGCAGATTTCGCAGGGCAGCTTTACCGTAGCCGAATACCGCAAGCCAGCATTTGAGCTAGAATTGACCCCCGAAAACAGCGATATTGTACAGGGTGAGCCGTTGAATATCGCTATCGCAGCCAAATACTTCTCCGGGGGGGCAGTTGCCAATGCCCCTATACGCTGGTGGCTCACTGCCGATAGCTACACCCTCTCTAGTGATGCGGCAGTCCAGTATAGCTTTGCTGATACAGAAGATGCCTACAGTTGGTACATAGGTGACGACTGGCAACAGAGCAAAGGGATAGTGACCGAGGGCAAAACGACTACCAACGACCAGGGAATAGGGCAAATTAGCCTGCCATCCGACAGTGTGCAAAAACAGGTGACAGAAACGGATGGGGACGGCGAAGAGCAGCATGGCAGTCACCTGCTTACCCTGAGTGTTGAGGTGCAAGATGTAGATGGGCATGTTATCGCATCCCAGACACAAGTACGCTTACACGCTGGTGCCTATGCCATTGGCGTTCGCCCGGATGGGTACGTATCCCAAGCGGGGCAGCCAAAGGATGTCTCGCTCATTACGGTAGACACACAAGGCACACCGGTAGGCGACAAATCGCTAGACGTGGCACTCTATCGCCGCGAGTGGTATAGCGTCCGCGAAGAGGGAGTAGACGGACAGCGATACTGGACATCGGCATATACCGACACGCTTATCACCACCAAGCAAGCCACTACGGACGAGCGTGGGCGAGCTACGTTGGCATTTACCCCCGATGAGCCGGGGTCATACCGCATACGGGCAAGCGGACGGGACAATGCAGGAAACGAGGTGGTTTCTAGCGGCTTTTTCTGGGTCTATGGCGGCTCAAAGGCGGATGTATTTTGGGGTATTAACGACTCCAACCACGCCGATCTGGTAGCAGACCAAACGAGCTATGCTCCCGGCGACACCGCACGTATCCTCGTCCCTGCCCCCTACGAGGGTATGCAAGCACTTATGACTATTGAGCGTGGCGAGGTGTTGGAGCATCGGGTGCTGACCCTAGCGGGAACATCTGAACTCATCGAAGTGCCAATTACCGATGATTATGCCCCCAACGTCTATGTGTCCGTGGTGCTTATCAAGCCAGAAACAGTTGACTCGGCGGCAGATGTGCGCGTTGGCTTGATAAACCTGCCCGTATCCACCGAACAACAAGAGCTAACCGTTGCGGTTGCGCCCAATGTGGAAGAAACGGGACCACGCGAAGAGGTGGTCTACGACATCCATACTACCGACCACACCGGCGCGGGGGTGCAGGCAGAGGTATCACTAGCCCTGGTAGACAAGGCGGTGCTGATGCTGAAAGATGACCCTAACCCTACCTTGCACGAGTCTTTCTACCAAAAACGTGCGCTTGGGGTACTGACGGCACAATCGCTAACTACGCTGGTCAATCGGGTGACGGCTTCATTAGACGAAGAGGCAAAAGGCGGCGGCGGCGGGGCATCTGAAGGTCTCATCCGCCGAGACTTCCCCGACACTGCCTATTGGAATCCATCGGTAGTGACCGACCAAGATGGCAATGCCCAAGTTGCGGTTGTGCTGCCCGACACGCTGACCACATGGCGTATGACTGCCCGTGGCTTGACCACTGACACCAAAGTTGGGCAGGGGACAGGTGATATAGTCACCAGCAAGCCATTACTGGTACGCCCCTCACTCCCCCGCTTCTTGACCATCGGGGATCGCCCAATGCTGCGCTTTGTGGTACAGAATACGACCAATGAACCCCTAGACACCACCGTCATGCTTGAAGTCAGCGGCTTGAACATTGCCACACCAGTAGAGCAACAGGTACAGGTGCCAGCAAACGGTCAGGTAGTCGTATCTTGGCAAGGCGAGGTCGTAGAGACAGACCAACAAGAAGCGACCATATGGGCAACGGTAACAAGTACAACAAGCAGTGATGATAGTCTGCAAGATGGCGTTGAACAGGTTATCCCCCTCCAGCGGTTTGTTACCCCAGAGATGGTCGCCACGGGTGGGCAGGTCTACGACTCCCCCATCGTTGAAGCGATAAACTTTGTTGTGCCAAGCACCCGCTCTGCCAATGCGGAGGATGTGGGCGAGATAACGCTAGAAATGCTGCCATCGCTTACTGCTGGTATTGGCAGTGGGCTAGAATATCTGGAGAGTTACCCCTACGCCTGCACCGAGCAAACGGTTAGCCGTTTCCTGCCCAACGCCGTGATGTATCAGGTCTACGAAGAGCTAGGGCTAGACGAACAACCGCTTAAACAGGGGCTAGAACATCATCTCACGCTGGCATTGCAACGGCTCTATAGCTTACAGCAGCTTGACGGCGGTTGGGGATGGTGGGCAGCAGACGCAAGCCACCCCTACCTCACTGCCTATGTGGTACAAGGGTTGCTTGAGGCAGGCAAAACCGGCTATGGGGTAGACCATCAGGTGCTTGAGCGAGCACTAGACTACCTAGAAAAGACGCTGGCAGATGAAGACCTCCACGACAGGCGAAATGTACGTGCTTATGTGCTGTTTGTGCTGGCAGAGGCAGGCAGGGCAGACCGCGGACGCACCATTGCCCTGTATGAAGAGCGACACGACCTCTCACTTGCCAGTCGAGCCCATCTGCTCATGACGCTGCACACCCTCGGCGGTGAGCAATCGCGGGTGCAAACCCTGACAAACAACCTCACCGGCAATGCCATATTGCAGACTACCTCTGCCCACTGGGAGGAGGACAATCCCGACTACTGGCTTATGGACAGCACCCTTCGTACTACATCCCTAGTTGTGCAGGCGTTGGTGCGGGTGGTACCAGACCATTTCCTGGTGCCAAACGCCGTCCGCTACCTCATGAGCATGCGCGAGGATGGACACTGGCGCACCACCCACGAAACCGCCCTTGCGCTCATGGCATTGACGGCATACATGGTCGAGAGCGGCGAGCATGATGCCGACTATGCCTACCGCATTATGCTTGACCAGGATATAGTCGCAGAGGGTAGGGTAGATGCCACCTCATCAACAGCAACACCATTGGATGAGCCGATAGCCATGCAGTTTGCATTGGCGGATATAGTCCAGGATGAGACAGCAGGCGAGCAAACATCATCCCTGTACCTAGAGAAGAATGGCACCGGACGGCTCTACTACACGCTACATATGCGCTACTACCTCGATGCCCAAGATGTAGAGCCGCTAGACCGTGGGCTTGGTATCCAGCGGGTGTATAGTGCAGTAGACCCAGACACGCTCCAACCCACCGGGCAGCCGGTGACATCGGTAGACGTGGGGGATAGAGTCCAGGTGCAGTTGACCTTGCGTGTGCCAAACGAAAGCTACTACCTCACCGTTGAAGACATGCTCCCCGCCGGGCTTGAGCCGCTCGATACCAGTTTGAAGACAGTTTCTAGCCTGGTAGAAGCCCCCGAATTGCAACGGGAAGGTGAGGAAAAACCGCCCTGGTGGTACTTTACCGAAACAGAGCTACACGACAACCGTGTGGCAGTCTTTGCCACACGCCTTTCCAAAGGGACATACACCTATACCTACATGGCACGGGCAACCACGCCAGGGACATACCAGACCTTGCCAGCACGGGTTTACCAAATGTACGCCCCGGAGGTCTTCGGGCGCAGTGGCGGTATGGTCTTTGCCGTTGAGGAGCCATAATTATAGCCTATGGGTTTAGTTCCCCCCTGCTCCCCTCGGTGGGACGCGGGGCGAGGGGTAGGGGGGCTGAATGAACGGTTACCCTGCTCCCCTCGGTGGGGGAAGGGAGGGGATGGGGGCTGCCCGGTGAGACCTTGTTTCCTCTCCCCTAACCTACCCCTATAAGCGGGGGGGGGGGGGGGGGGGATAAAGCGCAAAACGCAAAGCGACACTACAACTAGACCTACTCCACTACAAATACTACCTCTTCACTATGCCGTCTGCTGCCCGTGGTTACATTCTCTACAACAACAACAAGCCGGTGCTCCCCACGCTCAAGCTGCCACAACGTCTCGTAAGGGGGCGTAGACAGGGTAGCAAGGGCTTGCCCATCTAGCACAAAAGTGATGCTACCGTTGGTATCCCCCACCCGTGCCTGCAAGCGTATTTGCTGTCGTGTGCGGGGAATATCCCCACTGAGGAAAAACCTTGCCCCCATTGCCGGAAAGATAACTCGTGGCTCACCCGACTGCCCAATTACCTCAGCCCCAACACCATACACCGGGCGGGTATCCTGGGCATTGGGGGGGGAGTGATACGCCGATGGTGGCGATACAACCGTTGTTGGCTCTGTCCCCGCGATAAACCGCTCTAACCGTGAAAGTATGCACCCATGCTGTCCCTTTTCCATACAAACTGCCGCCTCAACAATACCCGATGGTTGATCAAAGGGGCGTGGGGATACATCCCGATGGGCAGCTAACATCACGGTGTGCCAAATGGGAGCCGCACCTCGCGCCCCCGTCATATCCACCATCGGCTCACCATCAGCATTGCCCACCCACACCCCCACAACCCGGTCTGGCGTATACCCAATGGTCCAGGCATCGCGCCAGTTGGTTGTCGTGCCAGTCTTCACCGCTGATGGGCGGTCTGGTAAGGTGAGTGATGCTGCCCCCCCAAATGTTCGCATACGCGCATAGCGGTCTGACAAGATGTCGTTTATCAGATAAGCCACCTGTGGCGAAGTCGCCGGTAATGGTAATGATGATAAAGATAATGATTGTTGGGCAAATGGTCGCTCCCCCTGCCCATCTGCTACTACAGTAATGATGGTAGGATGCAGATAGGCTCCCCCACGCGCAAAGGTTGCATAGGCTGCGCTCAATTCAAGCAACCGCACTTCGCCGCCGCCGAGCGTGAGGGACAACCCATAGTCGCTTTTAGTTAGCGTCGTGATACCAAACCGTTGCGCTAGGGCAAGCAATGAGGGTAGCCCAATAGCGGCGAGGGTTTGCACTGCCGCAACATTGGATGAGGTCGCTAGGGCTTCGCGCAAGGGAATTGCCCCTTGATAGCGGTGGTCGTAGTTTTCCGGGGTGTAAGGGGTACCATTGCGGGTGGGGAACGATGCGGGGGCATCCATAATGATAGTCGCAGGTGTCCAACCTTGCTCTAATGCAGCGGCGTAGGTTAGCGGTTTGATAGCCGACCCTGGTTGGCGCAGAGACAATGCCCCATTGACCTGCCCTTGGATAGCAGCATTGAAGTAATCTGGACTACCGACCATCGCCAGTACTGCCCCATCCGCAATGTCAAGCACAACGACTGCCCCATTGCGGACGCGGTGATCCGTTGGTTCACCATCAGGGGATGATGGCGTTGGGGCAAGTTGGGCTAGGTGTTGTCGGAGAGCGGTTTGGGTTGCTTGCTGAAGGTCCAAATCAAGCGTTGTTGTGACGACTAGCCCTCCCCGTGCTACTGTCTCAGCTCCATAGCGTTCAACCAACTGATCCAGCACAAAGAAGACGAAATGGGGGGCGTATATCGCTTGATGTCCAGAAGCAAATTGTAGTGGCTCTTCGCTGGCAGTGGTTGCCTGCGCTTGGGTGAGATAGCCTTGACGAACCATTGCCGCAAGCACCTGTTGCTGTCGTTGTTTAGCAATTTCAGGGTAATGCAGTGGGTTGTAGGAAGATGGAGCCTGTGGTAGCCCTGCCAACATAGCACATTCTGCTAGGTCTAGGTCACGCACTGGCTTGGAAAAGTAGTACTGTGCCGCCGCTTCTACCCCATACGCCATACCGCCATAGTAGGTTTGGTTGAGATAGAGGGCGAGGACTTCAGCTTTGCTGAGGTGGGTAGAGAGCTTGATTGCCAACACCATCTCATGCAATTTGCGCTCAAGCGTGTCCTGTTGGGCAAGCTGTGGGTCAAGCAGGAAGGTACGGGCAAGCTGCTGCGTGATGGTCGAGCCGCCGGCGACAATTTGTCCTTGTTGGACATTCTCCCATGCAGCACGAATAATGCCGCGCAGGTCTACGCCGCGGTGGGAGAAAAAGCGGGCATCTTCTACCGCAACTGTCGCCTGTTGGAGAGCACGGGGTATTTCTGCTAGTGGGAATGGGCGTTGGTGTCCGTCGAGTGGGTCGGGTATCTCATAGAGAACCTGTCCGTTGCGATCCAGAATACGGGTGTTGCCATGAGCAGCACGCAATCGTAATCGCTCCATTGTGGGTAGGGTGGTGGTGTGCCAAAAGTACCCACCTAGCAACAGCACTGCTCCGGTGACAATGCTAAGCAGACGCAGGAATAGGCGGCGGGTGTGGGCTATCTGCAAACGCAAGTTGTACTATTCCATGCTATCGGGAGCTATCCCTCGTTTACGTAACTTCGCTGTTATTCGTTTGGAACGTTGCTGTTCCTGCTCTGTATGCTCTTCACTGGAAAGCAAGACCTTGCCATCAACGTTGCTCCACCGAAACCAGAAAGTATTGCTATAGGGTCTATCCATAGGTTTCTATCCTTTGTTGGTGCTGGTAATCAAACTGTTCGTTTCCCAACATGATACCAATTTGAGCTTGATAAGGCAAGAAACTAGGGCAAGATTATAGCCCTTTTTTGCTTCCTCTCCCCCCTGCCGCCACTCCCGACACCCTCTCCCCCTGTCCCCGCTCCCATAAAGGGCGAGGGGGAGTTGCCCGGTTCCCCTTCTCCCC
>CAYPHM010000105.1:0-16866 GCA_964410555.1 uncultured Chloroflexaceae bacterium
GGGGGCGAGTTCCCTTTTACTTGCTCCAGCTACTCCCCGCTTGGCTGCGGCGGCAGCGAGGGATGAGCCACCCGGTGTTGCAGGATGAACTCGCCGTCTTGCCGCTGCCAGGTACGGTACCGGTGCTTGAACGACACCTCGCACAGGATGAAGCTGTGGGTATCGCTACGGTAGCAGATATTGCCCGCAACCCCTTTCAACGTTGGGGTCCACAGCAGGCATTGCATCGCTACTTCCATCAGCACCCCCAACCGCTCCATCTGCTAACCGATATGTTATCGCTGCCCATCCTTGATGAGTATGTCATCGCTCCCTTAGAGGAGGATCAATGGAAAGAAACTCCCGCATTGCGCGAGTTAGTCTTTGGCTTGCTAGATAATTGCTACCTAGACATTCCAACCTTTGATAGTTCAGATCGTTTTTTCGATAAGCTCGCTTGGCGACTCACCCGTTCGCTCCGCATCCGCAATGACGAACGCACCCCACTGACCCGCTATGCCGGTATGTTGTCAGAGTTGCTCATGCCCGGTACTGTTGCTGCTGAGGATTTTCGTTTGTCGCGCTATGCAGAGGTGTATACCGCAATTGGTGATTACCCCGGCGGGGCGGAGCTTGCCCACAGCTATCGCACAATGGCAACGCTAATGGAGTATACCGACCTGTTGGAGTTGCCTGCTGCCGCCGCGTTGGTCCAGACCGGGGGGCAGAGCGGTGATGCGCCATTGCGACCTGATGTGCTGGCGGCATTGGCGCAGCTTGGTGCGGTGGGGGCGGAGGTGGCGACCTATCGGGATAGCACCAGCCGCGTGAACAAGCTGTCAGCACTAGGGCGAGCCGCCGACATGCTCGAAACGCTTGACGAGAAGGTGCAACAGGATGTGCTTGAGCCAGAACGGGCACTCATCCGGCGCATTATCCAGCAGTGGCAGCCGCTGGTTAGCAGTGCCAGCGGTGCCGTTGGGCGGGCAGAGCGGCGCGGTCCCGTTGCAAACCCCTACATCCTCAACAACCCTGCCGAGGCGGAGCGGTTTGTTGGGCGGGATGAGGTGATGCGCCAGCTTGAAGCCCTGTGGGGGCATGCGGGGCAAATACCGTCCATCGTGCTGTATGGGCATCGGCGTATGGGCAAAACCTCTATCCTGCACAACCTAGGGGCGCGGTTTGGTAGACATACCATCGTGGTCATCTTCGATATGCTAACTTTTAGCGAGCTAGACGACAACGCCGATCTGCTCTACTCGCTGGCAGAGAAAATCCATCACACCTGCCAGCAGCATGGACTACAGGGCAGGGCGGCAGAACTAGCCCCCCCCCAGGAACAGGATTTCATTTCGTCAAGAGGGCAACGTGGCTTTCGGCGGTTTTTGCGCCAGCTTGAAGCGGTGCGCGGCGAGTATCGCTTCATTGTGGCGATAGATGAGTTTGAGAGTCTTGAGATGCAGATAGACGCAGGTCGTCTCACCGCCGACATCCTTGACTTCTTGCGTGGGCAGTATATGAACAATTCCTGGTTTGTGCTGGCGTTTGCCGGGTTACACACCCTCAAGGAGATGTGCCAAGACTATTGGAACCCACTGTTTAGCAGCGTCACGCCGGTGAAGGTCAGCTTCATGGACGAGGGGACGGCAAAGTTGCTCATCACGCAGCCCTCGACGGCGATAGACCTGGATTTTGACCTCGACTACGACCATGACGCGCTCGATTACATCTACCATCTGACCAATGGGCAGCCCTACCTGCTCCAACTGATAGGGCATCTGTTGGTGATGCGCTTTAACGACCAGATGTATGAAGCGGGGCGCGACCTCCCGCGGCGGCTTACTCGTGCCGATGTGGAAACGGTCATCAGCACCGTGGAGTTCTACGAGAACGGTAATGGCTACTTTATGGGGGTGTGGGGGCAGGCGGAGGGGGGCGAGCCAGCGGAGCAGACCACGCTGCTGCGAGCATTAGCCCCCTACCCCGATGGTCTCACGGCGGGGGAGTTGGTCGCACAGACGGGGCTAGACGAAGGGCAAGTGGGGGCGGCGTTGGAGATGCTCACCCATCACGATGTCGTGCGGGCGGGGACAGACGGGCGGTATCGTTGCACGGTGGAGCTATTCCGCCGCTGGCTAGAGCGGCAGTGAGGCGGTGGGCGCAACGCGCAGAGGGAGCCGCGAGGGTCAACGAGCGGATGCGGGGGCGAGGGGGAGGAACACCTGAGCGGTTCCCCTTCTCCCCTCGGTGGGACGCGGGGTTAGGGGGGATGGGGGGAATACAACCCTCTCCCCCTTGCCCCCTCTCCCATAAAGGGCGAGGGGGAGGAACACCTGCCTGGTTCCCCTTCTCCCCGCGGTGGGGGAAGGGGTTAGGGGATGGGGGGAATACAACCCTCTCCCCCTGCCCCCTCTCCCATAGGGCGAGGGGGAGGAACACCTGAGCGGTTCCCCTTCTCCCCTCGGTGGGGGAAGGGGTTAGGGGATGGGATGGGATGGACTGACTGAAAAGCAGGAGTTGGGGAACTAATTTTAAGGGCATTTATGACAACAGAACCTACAACAGCAAGGCAACCTACAACCACGCCACAAATAACCCAAGCACAGGTCAAGGTTACGCTTGACCATGAGCAAACGACTATCGTCTATCGCACGACAGGAACGGGACACCCGCTGCTGCTGCTGCATGGGTGGGGGGGTTCATCCCGGTATTGGCAAAACACCCTGCTGCGTTTGGCTGATATTCGCACCGTCTACGCCCTGGACCTACCGGGGCATGGCGACTCGCCGCCGCTCCAGGGGACGATCACCCCGACACGGATAGCAGAAATTGTCGCAGGCTTTGCTGATGCGCTTGACCTGGATACCTACGACCTCAACGGACACTCCTACAGTGCTACCGTTGCTGCCTACGTTGCGGTGGGGTGGGATGACCGGGTGCGCCGTCTGCTGTTGACCTGTCCTAGCACCTTTCGTGACGAAAAAGAACGTCACCTCGTTACCCGTGTCCACAAGATCGCCGGGCTATGGGTGATGCTGCGTGGTTCTTGGATGGGACGCTACCCAACCATCTACAAGCGCATTGCCCGCGCCCTCTTCTACAATATGCCGATGGATGACCGCGAGGTACAGGAGAGCATCAACGATTTCTTACGAATGGACCGCCACACCGGGATACAACTCCCGCTCAACGCCACAATGCCAGATTATCTGAAGATACTCAAACGGGTACCAGAGCCTACGCTGGTTGTGGGCGCACGTAAGGATTCTATTATGCCAGCGTATGGTCCGCCTACGGTGGCAAACCTGATACGCAATAGTCGCCTTGCATGGATAGATAGCTGTGGACACCTGCCAATGGTTGAGCGTCCGCAGGTCTATCACCATATCTTGCGCGAGTTCCTCATGGACGAAGAGAGCCGAGCCTATGTTGTTTGACCAGATTAACTACCTCACCCTGCCAACTATGATCATGGCAATGTCTAATGTACCCCCACGTCCCACAGCGGCGGGAAGCGAGACTGGGGAGACATTGCATGCAACGTCTCTACCCCATCGCCCTTTATGGCAGAGGGGGCAGGGGGAAAGGGTAAGCAACCAGGGTGCTTTTGCTTGTGCGCCTTTGCAACAGATTACCCTGCCAACAACACCAACCACGACTATTGCCTATCGTGTACTTGGCAATGGCGAAGGACCTGTGGTGCTGCTGCTGCATGGGTGGGGGAGTTCCTCGCGCTACTGGCAGGGAACAATGCAAGCTCTCGCGCAGGGCTATACCGTCTATGCCCCTGACCTACCGGGCTATGGCAAATCGCCGCCGTGTGATATTCCCGCTAGTCCAGACAGCATGGCGCAGCTCGTGATGGCGTTTGCCGATGCGCTAGGACTGGAGCAGTTTCACCTCAACGGTCACTCGTTTAGCGCGGCAGTGGCGGCACATATCGCGGTGGGGTGGGCAGAGCGCGTTCAATCCCTCACCATGACCTGCCCCTGCACCTACCACAACGACCTAGAGCGACAGATTGTGCGGGTTATTCACCATATGACGGCAGTATGGATGGCAATGCGCCGCTCGTGGATGGTGGGGAAGGTGCCCCTCTATCGGTTTGTATCCCGCTCGTTTTTCTACCGTACCCCGAAAGATGCCGATATTCTCCGGGCGATCTTTGATGATTTCTTTTGCATGGACGAGCGTACTGCTCTGGAAAGTGCTATCAATGCGGCAAACCCCGGCTACAATGACGTTTTGCGCCAGATAGCCACCCCAACGCTGATTATTGGCTGCCGCCAGGATCGCGTGATGCCGCTGTATGGTCCACCGCTGGTTGCCAACCGTATCTCAACCGGGCGCATCGTCTGGATTGAACGATGTGGACATTTACCCATGATGGAACGACCCGCTATCTACCACCGAATACTCCAGGAGTTTTTGACCAATGACCAACAACAGTATTTCTCACTATCGTGACGAGTTCCCCATTACCCAACAGCGTAATTTCCTGAGCCATGCGGCAGTATCGCCGCTGAGTCGCCGGGCTGCCCAAGCGGTGCAGCAGCATCTTGAACGGGTGCAGGCGGAGTCGTTCATGGCACTGTTGGATGAGATTATGGGGCTATTTCACGAGACAAGCCAACGTATTGCCAAACTCATCAATGCTCCAAATGATGATGATATTGTGCTGATGCCCAATACCGCTATGGGTATCAACACAGCGGCAGTAAGTTTGCCGCTCCAACCCGGCGACAATGTGCTCATCCTCGATAGCGATTACCCGGCGAATATCTACCCCTGGATGAACCTTGCCTACAAGGGAGTGCTAACCAAACTGGTGCCACAGCATAATGGCGGGCTAGACCTGGATATGCTAGAACAGCGCATAGACCATCGCACCCGCATTATAGCCCTCAGTACGGTGATGTTTGCCAGCGGCTTTCGCAACGATATAGCCGCCGTGGGCAAGATATGTCAAGAGCGCGGTCTCTTCTTTGTCGTAGACGGCATCCAATCGCTAGGGGCATTCCCGCTTGACGTGCAGGCGTGCAATATAGACTTCCTAGCCGCAGGCTCGCAAAAGTGGCTCCTGTCTGCACCCGGTAGCGGCTTCCTCTACTGTCGCCGTGACCTATTGCCTATGCTCATCCCCGGTGCCTATGTGGGCGCGGCAAGCGTGGTAGACAGCAGCAACTACCTAGACTACAACCTCACCTATCCAGAGAATGCTCTGCGGTTTGGCATTGGTACCCCCAACATTATGGGGACAGTGGCACTGCATGCCACGCTTGGTTTGCTGCAAGAAGTGACAATAGAGCGCATTAGTGAGCGTATCTTGCAGCTTGTGGGGCTACTGATAGACGATCTGCAACAGCGGGGCTATACACTTTCTGCCAGCACTGCCCCTGAACATCGCAGCGGCATTGTGGTAGCAAACGTACCAGCGGGAGTTGATGCTGATGCGGTATGCAAAGCTATGCAGCAGGAGGGGGTTGTCGTGACAGCGCGGGGTGGCGGGGTACGCATTGCTCCCCACTTCTACAACACCGAGGATGAGGTGTTGGCAGTTGGTCAGTTGCTAGACCGCACAATCGCTACATTGTAGCGTCCGCCGGCGAGGGGAATAACGACATCGCCATTTTCCCCCTGCTTGACCTCTGCTACCATCGCCCTGCCCCCGCGCCAAACGAGGGCATCGTTGATCTGCACCTGTATGCTGTTCAGGTCATACCTGTTCGCCGGGATGATGACCTCGCCGGTAGAATCGGCAGGGGATGCTATCTCTAGGTGGGTAATGTGAGGGGGGGAGTAAACGTTGGTTGTATCAGGTTCGGGATAGTCCCATTTTAGCGACAGGATGCCATTTTGCAAGGGGATAGTCCCGGTAAGTTTGCCTGGCGTTTGCATACCGGGCGTGATTTGCCATTGCTGCGGTCCCGTGCGATGCGCCCCTAGCGCATAGGTAGACAAAAACCAGGTTGGCGAACTTCCCCACCCGTGCGAGAGGGCTGCCGTGTATGAACTATTCGCCGTGAAGTGTTCCCACCACGTTGTCGCCCCCAAGTCGAGCAACCGTCCATAGTAGCGGTTAATGATGTCGATGCCGTCTTGGATGCGTCCACTGCGCCCCAACGCTTCAAGCACCCAAAACATCCCGTATATTTCTACGTTGGGTTGTGATGGGTCGGGGGAGAGCAAGGCAACCAACGTATCTGCTACCCGTTCCTGTTCTGCTGCTGGCACGATACCATAGGTCAACGTCCATGCCTGCGCCTGTGGAGTTGGGGCATACTTCTTCTCTCCCATCATGCTAGAATAATACCATCCCTTATCCCGGCTATAGAGTAGGGCATTGATCTGCGTTTTCACCCGGCTGGCTTTGTTCTGCCAACGTTTGGCATTAGACGGGTCATCCATAAGATCAGCAAAAGTTGCTGCCCGTTGGAGCGTGTTGTAGTACAGTGCGTTGAGGGGCGTAGACTGTCCGTAGCGACTCGTGCCACTTGCTGCCCAGTCTATCAAGACTGACTGGGCATTGGGGACAACGGGAATATCAAGCAGGTGAGTTGTGGGATGTTCGTAGCCTTCCAGGTAGGCAAGAAATGACTGCACAACGGGGTACAGTTGGGTAAGCGTCTCGGTATCGCCAGTCATCCGTAGGTAGTCGTCTATGCTCTGCACCCATAGCATACCGTAGTCTATCAGGTGAATTTTGTGGTCATTGGGGGCTATGGCAACTGGCTTGCCATTATCAAACGCCTGTGCCATGAAGATAAGCCCCCGCCGCAAGAGGCGCGTTTCGCCAAAGCAGACCTGATTAGCGCGATCCACGATAAAGGCATCCCCCCACCACTGCCCCCGTTCACGCCAGGGGTCGGCGTAGGCATCGGTCATGTTGGATGCGAGCGTGTCTACCCCTATCTGCCATATTTGGTTGAGGCGGGGGTTTGGCGAGTCAAACTGTCCATATGGCACCGTTGGGTAGCGTTCTTCAAGCACCTGAACGGACGAGAAGGTGACGGGAGTATCACCCCATACGGCAATCAAGATATACCGCCCGGTGCGACTATCCAGCGTGGTAATCGTGCGGGATGTACCGTCAAGTATCCATGAGTCGGTTTGGTTCCACTGGGGATGGAGCGAGCCGGGGTAGGGGAGCGGGTAGGTATCATGCCAGAGCCGCTCATCCCAACCTGTATCTACGATAGTCCCGGCACTGCCTTGTACCGTTGCATGGAACCTGCCATGTACAACCCGTCCCAGGTCTAGTATCACATAGGCAGGCGATTGCAACATACGAAAGCCTAGATTTTGCTCTGGGAGCAACTCTACGGCAGTGGTGTTGCTGATGGGTTCTGCCAGTAGTAATCGTTTACCAGCATGGTTTGTTTGGCTAAAGGGCAACGTGGGCAGCACAAGGTCTTGCTGCGACAGCACAATGGGCAGGGTATAATCTTGGCTAGTCGTTAGCGAAAGCGTATGGGTGCCGGTGAGGAGCGTTACCTTAGCCCGGCGTACATCTGGCGGGCGTTCGTGGGCATCTGTAAGCGTGGGGGTTTCTAGCGCAAGCGGCGAGCCGTCAAGCGCGAGCATCAGGGTAATGCCGCGTGTCCTATTAAGCATGTAACTGGTATTAGGGCGTGTTGTTGGCGTGTATGCCAATGTTACCGCCGCTGCCCCCGTAGGTGCTAGTGGCTCCGGGTATGCCAGCGTCTCTAGCGTGAATGATGTAGGCTGCGTGGCGGTAAAGGTAACGGTCTTGGTGATAGGGATAGGTAGCTCGCTGATGACGCTACCGGGCGAAAGCTGCCCCACCTCATGCACCTGAACATCCATAGCCACATTGACCAGTTGGGGGATGGTGCGGGGGCTATAGGTAGTAGGGGAGATGGTCGGGGTATCCTTCACCACCGCCGCTGACCATTGCTCCTGCTTGGTATAGTCAGGGGACATCCAGCCTTGCGGGAGTCGGCGCAGGTCTAGCAGTTCAGTAGGCCCTATCAATCCCCATGTATGCACAAGAGCAGCATCTTTGCGCCAAGCCGTGGTATAGTAGGTTTCCCACTTGGGACCTGTGCTGGCAATGCGTGTTGTCCCTTGTGGGGTCTCTCCTTGAATATGCCCAATGAGCATGGGGGTGGTAGATTCTGAACGGCGGCTATTTGGTGCCCATTGCCCCTGCACGGCTATCAGGTGTTCGCCTGCTGTCAGTGTTCCCAACTGGTAGCTATCGTATTCGCGTATCTCGTGGGAAAAGCGGGCAGGTCCCCTACCAACCCATTTGCCATCAACCCATACCTCATAGCGCGTGTCGGCAAAGAGCAACAGGGTAGCATCGCTGAGGGTGTTCGTTAGGGTAAAGCTGTGACGAAAAAGCACGACCTCATGGGCAGCGGGTATGGTGTTGTGTGACCAGATGGGGTGATCATGGGCGAAAGCATCATATTGTTGGGTGTTGGTATAGGTATTGGTATTGGTAGTGGTAGTAGTCGTGTTGAAGATAGCAGGCAGGTAGAGCGTAGGGGAAAGCGCAACACTCCACAGCAGGCTAGGGGGAGATTCCCTTGTCTCTGGCGGATGTTGTTGTGCAGGCGTTTGGTTGGTCGGTTGCTGGTCTGGTGTCGTGTTGTTGTGGGCGAGGACAATCAGCGCACCAGAGAGAATAATCGCAATGAGGAGCAAGCCGCTAGAAAACCGCATAGCTCGTAACATATCTTTAGGATCGTCTACCAATAAACGTCTTGTATCATACCACAAACCAACACCCATAGCTACAGGTAGATTCCCCTGGTCTTCACCCTCTCCCCCTCGCCCCCTCTCCCATTCTAGGGCGAGGGGGAACCGCCACATCCGGTCCCCCTTCTCCCCTCGGTGGGGGAAGGGGCTAGGGGATGGGGGCTGCCCGGAACACCCGCTCGTTGACACTCGCGGCTCCCCAAACACCCTCTCCCCCTTGCCCCCTCTCCCGCTTGCGGGGGAAGGGGGTAGGGGATGGGGGTAATTTAGAATCTCTTGCCCAGACTCCGTGGTACTCCATAGCTACCTACGCTTCAACCCCAACACGCTGAGAAAAAAGCTCGCCAATATCGTCTGAAAGCCAAGCGTTAGCAGGGTGACAGAGGGGATAACCACGCGCAACATTTGCACCGGGTCAAGTGTGCCAAACGAACGCGCTCCCCAGTCCCCAATGGCGTAGAGAGAACCGACCAGTCCAAGTAGGATACAGATCATTCCTACAACAAGCCCATTTTCTAGCGTGAGCGTCTTGGAGAAGGTGTGCAACCGGGGGTCATCTGGCAACAGGTGCTCACTGATGGCAAATATCTTGGTGAAGGCGGCAAACACAATTGCCTGAAAGCCAATAACAATTGCCATAGCCGCATAGAGGAGCGTATGCACATCAAAGGTGACATTGCCAATCGTCTGTGGGGCAGGTAGGAGCCAAATACCCGTCACCAAGCCGGCAACCATCAGCGCAATACCTGGGTAGAGGAAGAGCCAACGGGGACTATACAGCAGCAAAAAGCGTAGGTGTCGCCAGCCATCCCGCCAACTTCGCAGGTGGGGGGGACGGCTCCGCCCGTCAGGGGAGAGGGTTGTTGGCACTTCGGTTATCTGCATCTGGTAGAGAGTCGCCTTGACCACCATCTCACTGGCAAACTCCATGCCAGTAGTACGCAGATCAAGTTGCATAATCGAGTCCTTGCGAAAGCCACGTAGCCCACAGTGAAAATCGCCACACGCGCTGCGAAAGAAGAGCCGCCCTATGCTGGTCAGTACGGGATTACCCAGGTACCGATGCAGGGGGGGCATAGCTCCCGGCGCGATACCGCCCATAAACCGATTGCCCATCACGAGATCATAGCCTGCCCGTAGCTGCTCCAAAAACGGCGATAGGTTGCGAAAGTCGTAGCTATCATCTGAATCACCCATGATAATGAACGTGCCATGTGCCGCACTTATCCCACCCATCAATGCGCTACCATACCCCCGTTGCTCAATGGGGATGACTCGTGCGCCCAGGCTACGGGCGATCTCCTGCGATCCATCGGTGCTGCCGTTGTCGGCTATGATAACCTCACCGTTGATGTGGTTCGCTTGCATCCAATCGGTTGCCTTGCGGATGCATGTACCGAGCGTTTCAGCTTCGTTGAGGCAAGGCATCACGATAGATACCTCAACCTCCCCGTTGGCGGTGGGGGGAGCAGATGCGGCTAAACCCTGGCTCATTGGTGTCGTGGTGTCCTTTCTGCATCGGATGCGCTACGAAAATACCCGTTCGTGCTTTCATTGCTTTACTGTCTAGTGGCTAGTATAGCATATCCCATAGGCGAGGTACGTCTTTATTATGACGCGGGAAAAGAATTACTACCCCTGTCCCCAACAACTACACCATATGCAACAGGGAAAGCAAACCAAACTCACCGATGACCAAACCAGACAACCGGTTAATCCAGCGCATGTGTTGCATAGTGAGCCGTGTCCGCAGCAGGCTTGCGCCACTACTCAGCATCAACCACCAGAGAGCCGATCCACCAAACACCCCCGCAACGAGCCCCGCGTCCCACCGCGGGGAGAAGGGGAACCGCAGCAGGTGTCCCCCCTCGCCCTATGGGAGAGGGGGCAGGGGGGAAAGGGTGTCGCCCTATGGGAGAGGGGGCAGGGGGGAGAGGGTGTCCGCACTATGGGAGAGGGGGCAGGGGGGAGAGGGTGTCGCCCTATGGGAGAGAGGGCTGGGGGGAAAGGGTGTCGCCCTATGGGAGCGGGTGGAGCGGGATACGTTTGTTAGGTGGTATCTTGGGGTGGATAGTATCCAGCTAGTTGTAACATGCGGTCGGATTGGCTGCGTGCATGTAAAGCCAGCAGCGAACGTGCGGACTCAACCGGCCATAACCGTCGCCAAGCCAGCAATTCACGTTGCAGCGCGGCTAGTTCTAAGTGTGTTTCTGGCGGTGCGCCCGGACTACTCCACTCGATAAAGCACGCCGCTTCTCTTAGACACAGCTTGACCGTTTCATCGTGTTCTGCCACTAGTGCATTGTTTGCAATCCGTGCTAACGTCGAAGCCATATTTCCTAATTGTTGCTGCCACTTCATGTTTCGATAACGTTCCCTTAATGACGATGCCATTTTACTCCACCTCCAATAACTGTCGCACAATGACTTCGATACGATTGCGTGACTACTCCCAATCCTAAAGGGTTGGGCTTCTAGGGTCGAAACCCAAGCGGGGAGAAGGGGAATGAGCGGCTCCCCCTCGCACTGGTATGGGGCAGGGGGCAGGGGGGAGCGGGTCGTTGCGGGCATACCCCTTTGTGCCCGATTCTCTGCGCCTCTGCGTCTCTGCGTTGCTGTCGGGAATCTCTTGCCCAAACTTTGTGTTTCTGTGCCTCTGAAGTATAAGGGGGGGTCATAGCGAGGACGAACCAACGCAGCGCACAGCCTTATGCTGGAGCCATGCCCCATAAAATACCCCCCTATGGTGGTGAGCTTTGCTCCCAACAGTTCACTATTTCGTGGGAAAAGCTCACCCCAACAGGACCCGTTTTGCCTAGCAATTATCGCTTATTGTGATAATTCGCTAGACACTACTCTTGTCGGTTTCCTGCTCACCCTTCCTCAAGCTGCTGTATCAGCGCACGCATAGCACGAAGGCTGGCGTTGGAGTCGTTTCTTGGCACAAAGTCTAGCCCAATGTACCCCCGATAGCCATGCTTGCGAAGCAACCGGAAAATATACCGATAATTCAGTTCCCCTGTTCCTGGCTCATGTTGCCCTGGCACATCGGCAACGTGAATATGTCCAATGAGATCAAGGTTTTTCACCAGTCTTCTGCTGATATTGCCCTCGCTGATTTGCTGATTGTATATATCAAACAGCAACCGCACCGAAGGGCTATTGACCTCTCGGATAATATCGAACCCCTCATCAGAAGAGGTCAGAAAGACACCAGGATGATCTATCTCGTTGAGCGGCTCCAAGAGGATTGTCACATCTGCATCGTTGGCAATATCAACAACCGATTGAAGCGACTCGACAATGTTTTTCCGTTGGATTTCGCGGGGGACGCTTTCCAAAGCCACGCCACTGTGGACAATCAAGTTTTCACAGGAGAGGTCCACAGCAAGCGCAGCGGCTCGCGTTATATCACTCTCAAATTGTGCGCGTTGGGAAGGGTCTACCAGCGATGCATTGCTGCCAATAAACGCGACAGCCTCCAATCGGAGAGCAACCTGGAGCGCCAGGGTAATATTCATATCACGTCGGTCTCGTGTACGAAACTCAAAAGCAGAAAACCCATGTGACGTGATATGCTCTAGGCGCTGCTCGAACGGCATATCGTCAAAAATGTTCTCAACGCATACAGAGAAACGAAGAGGAGGTGGAAGGTCAGCCATCGCTGCACCTGTTTCTACTACAATTTCTGCTACTACAATAACTGCTATTTCCTACGTACATTATACCGCGATTTTACTATTTCTTTCCGAATTTCCAAATTCTTGCTGACGTTCTTTGGATTGCTGCCTTGCTTGTCCCCCATTGGAGACAGGACAACACCGTCCCGTCAACAGTAAATCGTTACCGGGGTTTCCCCCTATGCCAACGATTCTAACAGCGATTCAACCGCCGAATCCAGTTGGTAATCTTTCCCCTGTACCCACATACCGAGGGGTTGGGTGACATTCATATCTACTGCCCGTCCCGTCCCCTCAAGGTTTTCACCTTCTGGTGTACTAATAGAAATGGTGGGCAGACGAAAGGTTATCCCACTCAAAAGCGTCGAGTTGATTGTTCCAATCACTGCGCCAGCCGTTGGTTTGCCGATAACCTTACCCAAACCAAGCCGGCGGTATATCTCGGTGAAAATCTCTGCGTTGCTGGCAGACTGTTCGTTTGTCACCAAGATAGTTGGCTTGTTAAGAGCGCGATTACCTGAGTGATGGTATTCATCTGTTGAGAGCCTACCACGAAACCCACTGACCACAACACTACGACGGGTCAGCACATCAAGAATGAACGTGGCAATATGCCCTCCACTATTATACCGTATATCTAGGATAAGCCCTTCTTTGCGATGGGTCTCTGCATCCAGATTGATGAGAAACTCTTGGTAGGCAGCATAGCTCATTGCCCCGACATGCACATATCCAAGCCGCCCATTGCTAATTTTATGCACATATTCTTTGTTGGTGGCGACCCACGAACGGTAGCGCAAATTGCCGTAGGTATACCGTCCAATGGGGCGTATGGCAATCTCCCGTGCCTGTGCGCCATCCGGTGTCGCCGCCAGAGTTAGCACCACCCGCCGCCCAACCGTGCGCTGCAAGAGTTTGTCCAAACAACTGTTTGGTTGTAGGGGGGTGTCATCTATACCAACGAGATACTCCCCCACACGCGGCGGCGCATCTACGAGGGCTACAGGCGTGTCTGGCACCGTTGCCGCAATGCGAAATACGCCACGATTACGCTGCTCTACCGGATCAAAGAGCAGACCGGTATAGCCATCACTGCCACCACTGCCACCAGAAAAGAATGCCCCCAGGTGGGATGTCCGTAATTCCCCAACCATGAGGTTGAGAATAGTTGTTAGCTCACCGTAAGTCTGCGCCCCGGCTGCAAGCGGCGAAAACCGCTCTTTCATAGCGTTCCAGTCCTGCCCACGGAAGGTCGGGTCATAGAAATTGTCACGCAACATACGCCATGCCTCGTGGAAGATTTGACTCTTTTCCTGTTCAAAGTCTATGGTTATCTCGGCACGGGTATAGATCGTCACCGGGTCGCGCCCGGAGGGAAACTTGCGAACGGTAATTTGCCCATCTTCCAGATAGCAGAAGGTCTTGTCGTTGGGGGCAAACTGAAGGTCTTGTTTGTAGGTACTGCTGCCTGTCACCTGTTGCGGCGGCATATCACGCCGTGGCTCATCCATTGGCAGAGTCCACACATTCATCTTGCCTGCTACCATAGCCAAGAAGAGCAGGTCATTGCTGTTATGGCTAATATCACATGCCTCAGCGTCCATCTGCATAGGCGTGAGGAAGGAGAGCCGCCGTTCTATACCCTCAAATACGATCTTGATAGGCTCTTCTTGAGGCTTATCTGTTGGTTCAGGTGGTTTCTCTACCTCTTCCGTCTCAGCCGGGGTTTCTGTCTCTTCATCTGCTGGTTCCGCTGGCTCTGCTGGAGAGTCTGGTTGCTCTGCCTGTGGGTCTTTTTCTGGCTCCTCTGGTGCTTCCGTTTCAGGTTGTTCTGGCTCTTCAGCAGCAGGGGGAGTTTGCGGCTCTTCTTGCTTTGGTTTGTCGTCTTTCTCATCCTTGAAGAGCTTTTCAAATTCTGTCTCACGCAAAAATGGCGTAAGTGGGCGCAGGTCTACGCGGACTATTTGCGATTCCATACGGTATTGTCCGCTGGTGAAGATGAGGTACTGCCCATTGGGAGACCACATGAGACCAAACCCCATAATGTTGCTGAGAAAGGTTATCTGACGGGCTTCGGTGGCATCGCGGTGTTGCACCGAGACGTTGCTAAAGAACCGCTCATCGTGCGAGAGAAAGGCTATCCATTGGCTATCTGGCGACCACGCCAACCCGTAGCTCCTGACGAAGTTTCCCTGGGCAAAGGGGCGTATTTCGCCAGTCTTGAGGTTGAGCAGTTCTATCATCTCAAAGTTGCGAATGTAGGCAAGCCATGTGCCATCCGGTGAGCAGCATGGCTTCAACCGCGGGGATGGGTCGTGGGTAAGGCGAATTTCTTTGCGCGTGGCGAAGTCATAGCAGAAGATGTCCTGCTCGCCGTTGCGGTCTGAGATGTAGATAATACTTTTGCTGTCGGGGGTCCAGGTGATTTGCCCCTCGCGGGCGTGGGTGTTGGTGATGCGAAAAGCCGGTCCACGCCGCAATTCTTTGTCCGTCTCCTTATCGGCAAAGTCAGCAAAAACCTGCCCATGCACCACGAAAGCTATTTTCTTGCCATCCGGCGATAACCGTAGCTCACCAAAATTGCGATTCCTGGATTCCGTCCGCACAGGTATCATCTTGGTGTCGGCACGCATTTGTATAGGGATGGGGGCTATTTCGCCGCTGGTAATATCCATACGCCAAAGCTGCCACTCATGCTCAAAGACGATGGTCGCTTGCTGGCGGGCTATAGCAGGCAGCATCAACCTGCCGCTGGTGAAGTGGGTTATTTGCCGCGGTTCGCCACCGTCGATTGGCTGATACCAGATGTTTTCTACCTCATACTGGTCTGATACCACATAAATGCCCTTGCCATCCGGCGACCAGAGCGGATAACGTCCCGTTAGGTCAGGGTTGAGTATCCGTGGGGGCGTTTGTGGGTAGGGGTTTAGCGTTTCAATAGGTCGTTCAAGTGGGGCTTCTTCCCCTGGTTGCTCCCCGGTCTGTTCCCCATCTGTCAATGGGAGCAGCCATATGCGGTTTGGTTCATAGGGGTTTGGTCCAAGTCGCCACCAAGCGTTGTATACCGTGTTGAACACCAATTGGCTACCATCGGGAGAGACATGCACATGCTCGCAGCGTTCGTATGGTTCAACAAAGACCAGTTGTGGGGTGCCGCCGGCTAATGGCACACGGTAGATAGCAGTGCCACCTAGTTGCTCGCGCTGTGAGGTAAAAAAGAGCGTTTGCCCATCTTTTGCCCAGTCTTCCACGCTACACTGGGTGGCGTGATAGGTGAGTCGTTGGACATCGCCGCCGCCTTGCATCGGCAGGACATAGACATCGCCGTTGCCCGTGCGAAATGAGCTAAAGGCGAGCAGGCTTCCATCCGGGCTATAGCGTGGGTTGTAGTTGCCAGCGGAATGAACCGTTAAGCGTTCGGCAATGCCTCCCTCTATGGGTACTTGCCAAATGTCAGCAGCATGCACAAAGGCAACATAGCGACCATCTGGCGAGATCGTTGGCTTGTGAAAATAGGGGCGACCCTCTGGGAGTTTGGGAGTATCTGGCATTTGTGTCATAAGGTTTCAGTAGTTCTACTTTCTGCTCTGGTTTCCCAACGAAAAGTTTTTCTCAAAAAAGATGCGACCAATCCAGGGATGAGATAGACCAGCATCACCTGGAGTCTGTCGCGTAGTGATACATACGCAGTACGAGGTTCGCGGTGTGCTGCTTGGATAAGCGTTTGTGCCACCGTTTCAGGCGACACCCCCCCCGGCACAAAACGGCGAACCTGCTGCCCCTTGCCAAGCTGTTTTTTGCCAAAAGATGTCCGGGTAGTACCGGGGCGTACCAGCGTTACCGCGATAATCTTGGGGTCTAGCTCCATACGCATCGCTTCTGTGAGGCGGTCTAGGGCGGCTTTTGATGCCGCATATCCGCCGGCGTAGGGGAGCGTATGATGCCCTACCACCGATGAGACGTTGATAATCTGTCCCTTGCCCTGCGCTTGCATCACCGGCACGACAGCTTGGGTGAGGTGCAATGGGGCAAAGACATTGACTGCAAGCACCTGCTGCATTGCTGCTTGATCTAGCAGCAGCACCGGGCTGTCTATCCCCACGCCGGCATTGTTGACCAAGATGTCTACCCTGCCCCGTTGTGCGACCACTTGCTCAATGACTTGGCAACATTTGTTGGCTTGGCTCACATCAGCAGGAATGACCAGCGGCTTGCCCGGCAGGGTGTTGGCGATTTGCTCCAGCTTATCACGGGAGCGTGCAACGAGCACCACATCGGCACCGGCAGCAGCAAAGGCTTGGGCTGCTGCGGCTCCGATGCCACTCGATGCGCCGGTGATGATGATGGTTTTTCCTGTCGGATTCATAATTACCGTATCTTAAATATAACGTATACTGTCATTACTAGCAGGGCTGTGCCAACGGCTAATTTGTTCCCATCCCCTTCGGGCAGCCCCCATCCCCTAACCCCTTCCCCCACT
>CAYPHM010000106.1:0-16763 GCA_964410555.1 uncultured Chloroflexaceae bacterium
TTCTCCCCTCGGTGGGGGAAGGGGCTAGGGGATGGGGGGCTGCCGAGGTTCCCCTGCTCCCCTCGGTGGGACGCGGGGCGAGGGGATGGGGGGAACATGACCCGCTCCCCCCTGCCCCCTCTCCCATAAAGGGCGAGGGGGGGAGCACCTGCCCGGTTCCCCTTCTCCCCTCGGTGGGGGAAGGGGCTAGGGGATGGGGGGCTGCCGAGGTTCCCCTTCTCCCCTCGGTGGGACGCGGGCTAGGGGATGGGGGGAGCCGCTCATTCCCCTTCTCCCCTCGGTGGGGGAAGGGGCTAGGGGATGGGGGGATGGGTTCTGCCCCCATCAAACCCAAACTTGCCAAAACAGATAAAAGTATGCTACACTTTTTTCTTGTAACCCGGCAGTAACTCGTGGGTTTTATGACAATTGCAATAAATAGTCGTTATGTTCAATGAGGAACGCAACACAAGGAGGTTGGATGAGCTACGAAGAAGTGTATCGGAAATCTATTGAAGCACCAGAAGAGTTTTGGGCAGAGCAAGCCGAACAACTCCACTGGTATAAAAAATGGGACAAGGTTCTCGATGACTCCAATGCCCCATTTTATCGTTGGTTTGTTGGAGGAGAAACAAACCTCTGCTACAACGCGGTAGACCGCCATGCCTTTGGTTTAGGGCGAGGGCAAGCTGCCCTTATTTGCGAAAGTGCCGAGACTGGCGAATCTCGCATCATCACCTATCACGAACTCTATCGTGAAGTCAACCGGTTGGCAGGGGTATTGCGAAATCTCGGAGTCCGTAAGGGAGATCGAGTCATCATCTACATGCCCATGATTGCCGAAGCCATTATCGGCATGCTGGCGTGTGTCCGTATTGGGGCTATTCACTCCGTGGTTTTTGGGGGCTTTAGCGTTGGTTCGCTGGCAAGCCGCATAGATGATGCCAGTCCTGTTGCCATCCTCACGGCGGATGCCAGTATGCGAAAGGGGCTGCCAGTACGACTCAAGGAAATTGTAGACGCGGCATTGGATGCGGCAAAGGTAGATAGCGTACGTGATGTGCTGGTCTACAACCGCGAAATTGTCGAGTGTTACATGAAGAAGGGGCGTGACCTCGACTGGACAGAACAGCTTGAGGAACGCGGCGAACGGTACGTTGAGCCAGTACCACTCGGCAGCAACGACCCATCCTACATTCTCTACACCTCTGGGACTACTGGGCAACCCAAGGGTATTGTGCGCGATACCGCCGGCTATATGGTCGCGCTACATACCTCGATGGGGCAGATTTATGATGTGGGACCGGGTGATGTCTACTGGTCTACCTCAGATATTGGCTGGGTAGTTGGGCATAGCTACATCGTCTACGCACCGCTGCTCAAGGGAGTACCAACGCTCGTCTTTGAAGGACGACCAGACTACCCCGACCCTGGCATCTGGTGGCGCATTATTGAGAAGTATGGGGTAACGTGTGTCTTTTCTGCACCAACGGCTCTCCGTGCGCTCAAGAAATTCCCAGATAGCTGGATTAAAGACTGCGATCTCTCCTGCATGCGCTATTTCTTTACCGCAGGGGAACCCCTAGATGGTCCAAGCTATGAATGGGCAACAAAAACGCTCGGTGTGCCGGTGATAGACCACTACTGGCAAACAGAAAGCGGTTGGTCTATGTTGGCAAACTCGGTGGGGCTAGAAATGCTGCCTATCAAGGCAGGCTCCCCCACCAAACCGGCGGTAGGACACCGGTTGTCGGTGGTAGATGGCGATGGCAACCCGCTAGAGCGGGGGCAAAAGGGTTTGCTCGTGGAAGAGGGCCCGTTGGCACCCGGTATGTTGATGACCATATGGGAAGATGACAAACGCTACATTAAGAGCTACTGGTCGCACTTCAAGGAGAAACAACTCTACCTCACGGGCGATTATGCCATTGAAGATGAGGACGGCTATTTCTGGATGCTTGGGCGTTCGGATGAGGTTATCAATGTTTCTGGGCATCGGCTTGGTACCCGTGAAATCGAAGAGGTCCTCTCCTCCCACGAAGCCGTTGCTGAGGTGAGCGTCATCGGCGTGAAAGACGAGCTGCGTGGCGAAGTACCGTTGGTTGTTGCCGTATTGAAACAGCACGTTGCCCCTGCGGATGAAGACCGCGTGGCAAACGATATGAAACAGCTTGTCCGAGAACGCATTGGGGCTATTGCTACCCCCAACAATGTCCATTTCGTCTCTATGCTACCCAAGACTCGCAGCGGCAAGATTATGCGGCGGGTGATGCGGTCTGTCTATCAAGGAGACGAAATTGGCGACTTGAGCACGATAGAAGAGGATGCAACTGTAGATATGATCCGAGAGGCAGTAGAGGCTATGCGAAAGCAACTCTAAGGGTATGGCAAAAATGCCCCACGCTCCCCCCCCAACCGCAAATGGTGGGGGGGGAAACGGCTATCCTGAAGGGGGGACGGGGCGGGGGATTGGGGCAGGCGAGCAATCGCCCCCCAAAACTACCGCAATCGCTCATTGCTGGCTTTTACCAAAAATTTACATGCTGCTTATGCTTTCCTGATACTTTAACGTTACAATAGCAGCAATAGTTGTATGCTACGATGCCGGAATAAGGTCTTTTGTGTACCCGATAGGCATTATCGGATAAAGTGTCTATTTTGTGAAACAAGGAGGATAGAACTCATGACTGATGAAACCCCTACGACAATTAGCTCCCAAGAAGGCGGATTGTATCACCCCTCTGACTCGGTGTATGAAAATGCCAATGTGACCGCATATATGCGCCAAAAGGGATTTACTACCTATGGAGAACTCTATGACTGGTCCATAAATCACCCAGAGGAATTTTGGGCAGAGCAGGCAGGTGAGCTTGAATGGTTCAAGCCGTGGGAAAAAGTGCTGGATGAGAGTAAAGCCCCGTTTTATCATTGGTTTGTTGGTGCCAAGACCAACATTGTCCACAACGCCATTGACCGCCACACCAAGACATGGCGGCGTAATAAGTTAGCCCTGATTTGGGAAGGTGAAGATGGCACACTGCGGACATTCTCCTACCAGGGGCTAGACCGCGAAGTGAGCAAAGTTGCCAGTGTTATCAAGAGCATGGGGGTCAAAAAGGGAGATATTGTGACGATTTATCTCCCACGTATCCCTGAACTGATGATTTGTATGCTTGCCTGTGCCAAGATTGGCGCAGTCCATAGCGTGGTCTATGGAGGGTTTAGTGTAGAAGCCCTAGCAGACCGCATAGATGATGCCAAGAGTAAACTCCTCATTACCGCAGACGGCGGCTTTATGCGTGGTAAAGTGGTAGAACTCAAGCAGATTGCAGATGAGGCTATGGCTCGTACGCCGAGTATCCAGAACTGTATTGTCGTTCGCCGCACCGGGCAGAGCGTCAATATGGAGAGCGGGCGTGACCTTTGGATGAACGATCTGCTCGCGCTCCCGATTGCTTCAGCAAAATGCGAAACCGAGAAGATGAATGCCGAAGACATGCTCTTTATCCTCTACACGAGCGGCACCACCGGGCGACCAAAGGGGGTAGTGCATACCCACGGTGGCTACATGGTCGGGACCTATGTCACGCTAAAATATGTCTTTGACATCAAAGAAGAGGATCGCTGGTGGTGTGCGGCAGACCCAGGTTGGATTACCGGGCATAGCTACATTGTCTATAGCCCACTCATAGCCGGGGCAACCTCGTTTATGTATGAGGGTGCGCCAAACTACCCCTATCCAGACCGCTGGTGGTC
Source organism: uncultured Chloroflexaceae bacterium (assembly GCA_964410555.1). Lineage (GTDB taxonomy): Bacteria > Chloroflexota > Chloroflexia > Chloroflexales > Chloroflexaceae > JAAUSY01. The sequence continues at coordinate 3,736 of CAYPHM010000106.1, forward strand.
GGCTGTCGCCCGCTACGGTATTAGCATCCTGTACACCGCACCAACGGCTATTCGTGGCTTGATGCGCTTTGGCGAAGCATGGCCCAACCGCCACGACCTGAGCAGCCTCCGCTTGCTTGGGACAGTGGGCGAGCCAATCAACCCTGAAGCATGGCGTTGGTATCATCAGGTTATTGGTGGCGGACGCTGCCCCATCATGGATACGTGGTGGCAGACAGAGACCGGCCACTTTATGATTACCCCCACGCCTATTGTGCCATTGAAGCCAGGTACCGCAACCGGTGCTTTCTTGGGGGTAGAGACTGATGTGGTACATGAAGATGGGACATCATGTGCTCCCAATGAAGATGGGATGCTCATTATCCGCAAACCGTGGCCCGGCATGCTCCGTACTATTCTCAATGACCCCGAACGCTACAAGACGACCTACTTTGAGAAGATTCCTGGTGGGGTCTATACCGTAGGTGATAGTGCCCGGAAGGATGAAGATGGCTATACCTGGATTATCGGGCGTATTGATGATGTGATTAAGGTAAGCGGCTATCGGCTTGGCACTGCTGAGGTAGAGAGTGCGTTGGTTAGCCATCCGTCAGTTGCAGAAGCTGCGGCTATTGGGCTACCACACGAACTCAAGGGTAACGCTATTCACTCCTTTGTTATCCTGCGGAATGGCTACGAGGGCAGCCCCCATCTGGAGGATGAACTCAAAGCCCACGTTGGACACGAGATGGGCCCAATTGCCCGTCCAGAAAAGATTGAGTTTGTCGGTTCGCTGCCAAAGACCCGTAGCGGGAAGATTATGCGGCGGGTGCTCAAGGCGCAGGCTCTTGGGCAGGATGTCGGCGACATCAGCACGTTGGAGTCGTAGGATTCCCAGACGTGTTGTATGGGGGCGGGGGGGGCTTTCAAGGGTAGGTCAGGTTGTAGAGACGGTGCCGTCTCTTTCCCCCTGCCCTTGCCCCTACTACGCGGGAGCAGGGGTCGGGCAGGTGTTCCCCCGCGTCCTGGGAGCAGGGGCAGGGGGAGAGGTCGGCTCCCCCTCACCCTTTGCTTGAGAAGGCAAGGCGAAGCAGGAATTTCAAACCTGGATAAAGCGTACCTTTGTGTACATGTGAACACGAAAGAAAGTAGCAGTAACCCCTATGACAAATGAACAAACACCCCGGCGAGCACTGGTCATAGGCGCACACCCCGACGATAACGAGGTTAGCAGCGGCGGCACCATTGCCAAACTGACGCAGCAGGGATGGGAGATTACCTACATCATCTGCACCAATGGCAACAAGGGTAGCCATGACCTAGATATGAGTGTTTATCGGCTCTCAGAAATACGCGAAGAGGAACAGCAAAACGCCGCTAATGTGCTTGGGGTACAAAAAGTCATGTTCTTGCGCTACAACGATGGTGAACTTGAACCCAACCCGGCAATGCGTCTGGAGATGGCGATCTACATTCGCCACTTGCGCCCCCATCTCGTCTTTACCCACGACCCCTGGCGGCGATACATGATGCACCCCGACCATCGCGCCGTTGGCTTTGCTGTGGTAGAGGGCATTGTCAGTGCGCGTGACCACCTCTACCTGCCAGGGATGAGCCAGATAGGGCTAACCGTCTGGCGACCAGAACAGCTCTACCTTTGGTCTACTGATGAGCCAGACCATACCGAGGACATCAGCGACACGCTAGAAATCAAGCTAACCGCTCTCGGACAGCACCGCAGCCAACTGCGCGAGGATGACGACTGGCTAGGCAGGGTGCGGCGGCGAGCAGTCCAGTTTGGCAAAGCCGCCGGCTATGCCGCCGGAGAACCCTTCAAAATTATAAAACTCTAACCAGCGGGTTCAGCGGGTTCTCCAGCTATTTTGCCTGTTTTCCTACCCAGATTACCAGTGGTGTAACACACGAAATAGGCTCTACAAAGGCAAAAAGACCCTGTTTAGGCAAGCTATTTGTATGGCGATTTATGGGACGGACAAGTTGACAGCACCTATATCGATGCCTTACAATCATATAATCAAAGATCGCGTTCACAGTTCCTTAAAGGTACCCAAAGCAATGGAGCAAAATACAGCGGCAGATATACGCCAAACATACCTCAAATTCTTTGAGCAGCATAGCCATGCTATCGTCCCAAGTTCATCCCTAGTTATAGCTGATGATCCCACTCTCCTGTTTGCCAACTCTGGCATGGTTCAGTTTAAAAACCTCTTTTTGGGGCAGGAAAAACGCCCCTACAATCGTGCTACCACCTCCCAAAAGTGTTTGCGCGTTTCTGGCAAGCACAATGACCTAGAAGAAGTAGGCCCATCCCCTCGCCACCATACGTTCTTTGAAATGCTTGGGAATTTCTCCTTTGGGGACTACTTCAAAGCTGATGCTATCACGATGGCGTGGAAGTTGCTCACCGAAGTTTACCAACTTCCCGTTGAGCGACTGTGGTTTACCGTCTTTCAAGGCAACGATACTATCCCCCCCGATGTAGAAGCCGAAGACCTCTGGAAATCCGTTGGCGCACCCCCAGAGCGCATCCTGCGGTTTAGCGAAAAAGATAACTTTTGGGTGATGGCAGACACTGGTCCCTGCGGTCCCTGCTCCGAAATTACCATCTACATTGGCGATGATCTTGACAAAATGCATGCGGGCGGGGTGAATAGTGATGACCCTGACTACGTAGAAATATGGAATCTCGTGTTCATGCAATTTGAGCGCAGCACGATGCAGCCACTCCCGCGCCCTTCGGTAGACACCGGCATGGGGCTAGAACGTATGGCAATGGTGCTCCAGGGAGTCCATTCAACCTATGATTCTGATGCCTTCACCCCGATTATTCACCGTACTATAGAGCTACTCAACCGCGATGAAGCCCACTATCGAGCCAACCTCGCCCCCTACCGTGCCGTGGCAGACCATAGCCGTGCTATTGCCTTCCTCATTGCAGACGGGGTGCTACCGGGCAATAGCGGACGCTCCTATGTACTGCGCCGTATCTTGCGCCGCGCCGCTTACCAGGGACGACTGGTTGGCTTTGAGCGTCCCTTCTTGGCAGATGTGGTAGCTACCGTCATTCAGCAGTTGGGGCATGCATATCCGCAGCTTGAAGAACGCCGAAACTTTATCCTAGAGACGACCAACAGCGAAGAACAGCAGTTTCTCCGCACGCTGTCTAGTGGGCTAACTCGCCTTACGACTATCATTGGCAAGCTGAAAGAGGCAGGGGAAACGACCATACCGGGTGAGGAGGTCTTTCGGCTCAAAGATACCGATGGCTTTCCCCTTGACCTGACGCAGAAAATTGCTGCCGAGCAACAGATGAACGTCGACGAAGCGGGCTTTGGGCAGGCGATGGAAGAACAACGGCAGCGTTCACGGGCAGCAGCCCAGTTTAAGCAGGATGCTGATGTTGACCTCTGGAGTGACCGAGACCTGCCCCATACCGAGTTTGTCGGCTATACCACGCTATCGGCTACTGGTACGCTACTTGCGCTGGTGGTGCAGAGTGACGATGTGAGCACGGCTACGACAGGACAAGAGGTGCAATGTGTGCTGGATACTACCCCCTTCTATGCCGAGTCTGGTGGGCAGGTAGGCGATACCGGCGAACTTCAAGGTACCAATGGCACAATTGTTGTGACAGACACCCAACGCCCTGTACCGGGTATTACGGTCCATTATGGCTTTGTGAAAGCGGGGCAAATGAGTGTGGGGGAGCAGATCAATGCCCAAGTAGATGGGCTGCGCCGCGCTGATATTCAGCGCAACCACACCGCAACCCACCTGCTCCACCGCGCCCTGCGTGATGTGCTAGGTGAGCATGCCACTCAAGCTGGTTCGCTGGTAGCTCCAGACCGCTTGCGCTTTGACTTTACCCACCCCCACCCCATTGCCCCTGAGCACATCCAAGAGATCGAGCGGCGCATGAACGCATGGGTGCGCTTTGATAGTGCCGTCACTTGGGACACGACCAACTATCAGCAAGCCCTCGGTATGGGAGCAACTGCCCTCTTTGGGGAAAAATACGGGGACGAAGTGCGGTTTGTGCATATCACCCATAATGATGAGTCGCCAACTGAGGTTATCGCCAGCCGGGACTCGTTAGAACTTTGTGGTGGTACCCACGTCAACCGCACCGGCGAAATTGGGCTGGTGCGTATTATCAACGAAAGCAGCATTGGCAGCGGACTTCGCCGCATCGAAGTTCTCACTGGGCGTGGGGCAGAGTCGTGGATAAGCCAGCAGGTTGGGGTGCTCAAGACGATTGCAGCGAGCCTGGGGGTATCACCCATCCAAGCTGCTGAGCGCATCAACAGTCTGCTTGCAGAACAAAAGCACTTGCAAAAAGCCTATGAGACCCTACAATCACAGACGTTGCGGCAGTCATTACAAGCTGTGCTTGACCAGGTGCAGCAGGTTGACGGAGTGTCGTTGTTGGCGACCCAAGTTGCCGCTCCCGATGCCACAAAGCTACGCGAGATGGGGGATTGGCTACGTGACAAGCTCGGTAGTGGGGTTATCGTGCTTGCGACTGTCGTAGAGGATAAACCCCAATTTCTGGCAATGATTACCCCCGATTTGGTCAAACAGGGGTATCATGCGGGAAACCTCGTCAAATCGCTGGCGCACATTGTGGGCGGCGGGGGCGGGGGCAAGCCAGATATGGCGCAGGCTGGTGGCAAGAATAAAGATCAATTGCCCACAGCCCTAGCGCAAGTTCCCGAACTCTTGATGACCACAAAGCGGTAATGGTATTGGTAATGGTATTCACTTGGTTCATTCGCGCTACACTTGAAAGATGCTCACGGAGGTAATCGTATGTCAGCCGATGCATCATCCGTTGTGTTGATCTTACCTGACGACACGATCAACACGATCATTACAAAAGTACTGGACACTGGGTCGTCCAATGTCCAGCTTCTTGTGCCAGATGGAATAACCCAACTTCAGTCAGTCGATAATTGTAACACCTTGCGTCAATCGCTCGACCCCCAGGTTCAGCTTATGATCATTACCTCTGATGAGCAGACGCTGCAGGCAACACGAGAATGTCATTTTGAAACCATAGCGGTCCAGGGTGCTCATGTCACCTTACCGGGAACAGCACCCGCCGACCCCTCTGCTACCACAGCCCCCCACAAAAAGTATACCCCCCCTGAGCCGCCAGCACCAGCGGCACCAGCGGCACCAGCGGCAGAACCAGATGACTATGACCCCTTCGCCGCCGAGCTAGACAGTTTGGGGGACATTATGTCGGGAGATGTTATGCCAGAAGGATATGACGACTTCGCCGCTGAACTTGATGATCTTGGCGACACCCTCTCCGGGGCATCTGCTGCCAGTAGTCGTGGGGGGGGGGATGCGGGGGATTATGACCCCTTTGCTGAATTAGATGATCTTGGCGCAGCAATGGAGAGTGCTTCAGGTGGCAGTAAGCCATCTGCTGCCAGCGCAGGTGGGGGAGCCGCCGCCCCCGCTCCACGTAAACGCATACGTCCAGAAGACATTGTATTGAGTGATGAAGAGATATCTAGTGCCTCTAGCATATCAGCGGGCGGAGGGCGCAAAGCCGAAAGTAGCAGCGAGAAAAAGAAGAAAGCGAAAAGCAGCAAAGAGTCACGCGAGCGAGAATCAAAGGAGATGGGCGGCAAACGTGATGCTGGACATGAGTCGCCAATCTCGCTGTCTATGATCCTCGCCGTTATTCTCATCCCAACGGTTGTGGTGATAGCCGCGGTGCTCTGGTTTGGACGCACAACTGTGGTCATTGCCCCCCCGATGATATCGGCAGGCGAAGATGTCCCATTTGTTGGGGTGTCGGTTCCTGTTGCTGCGCCAGGGCAGGAGGGGTTACAAACCGCCGCAGTCCAAGCCCAACGGTTAGAAGCAGTGATTGCGGCGACTGAGCAAGGGCAGGTGCAGGGAGGTGTTGAATCGCCCGGTGCCACCGCGCAGGGGGCGGTCACGCTGCTCAATCAAGGCATGCAACAAGTTAGTCTGCCGGCTGGTACAGAGTTTATCGGGACAAATCTCCAGGGGCAAGAGGTGCGCTTTGTTAGCAATGCCGATGTGATTGTGCCGCCAGCGAGTACGGTACAGCAGGGGAGACAGATTATCACTACGCTTGGCGAGACCCAAGCGACCATTACCGCTCGCTCTGCTGGCAGTGCATCCAATATTGAAGCGAATGCTATCACCCATATTGCCCTACCGGGACAGGAACCCTTCGCGGTCAATACTGGTTCCTTCATTCTTGAACATGGACCGATTAGTGGGGGGGGAGAAGAGATGGTGCATATCGTCAAAGAGGAAGACGTACGCCCATTGTTGGAAATTGCCCTAACCAATATGGATAACCAAGCCCGCCGTCAAATGACAACCCTAGCAGAAGGGCAAGGATTGCAGCTTGAACCTACCACGCTATCGCCCAGTAGTGCGTTATTGAGTGCCAATCAGGGGTATGAAACGACTGTCTCGCCGGAAGTGGGGCAGCCAGTAGCTGATCCTGCTAACCCGACCTTTTCTGTGACGGTTCAGGCAAACTACAGTGCGTTGGCAACCCCCGCTGGTCAATCGCTGCAGCAGCAATTCCAAGATGTGTTGCCATCGCTGATGCAACAGACGCAGCCTATTACGCCGGGGATGTCTCCTGCTGCGACAGACTGGAGATGGGATGGCTCAACCTTGATGGTAGACGGGGTATGGCAACCGCCAGCCCAAGCCAGCACGTTGAGTAACCAAGCACGGGCGACGATTATGCGTTCGCTCAAGGGCAAGTCTATTGAGGCAGCACGCGCTCAACTAGAGCAATATAAGGAGCAGGGGGTTATTGGGGGGTATATGCTGCCAGATAAAAAAGCTATTCCCGCTTGGGATTTCCTTGTAACCCTCAAGGTGGTTGCTGCTAGTCCCTAGTCCATGAAGGATTACCTATACGTGACGAGTATGCATTCCTACCGGGTGTTGGCACTAGACGTAGGCGAAAAGCGCATAGGGTTGGCGATGAGTGATGAGCGGGGTATTTTGGCTACCCCGCTCATGACGTTGAAAGCAATGCCGCGCAATCATGCCCTTGAGCAGATAGGCGCAATTGTCCAACAATACGCAGTCCAGTATGTAGTTGTGGGGTTGCCATTGACGTTGCGTGGTGAGATAGGTCCCCAAGCAGAGACGGTCAAGCTGTTTGCTTCGGAACTTGAGCAAGTGATAGGACAGCAGGTGCAGTTTTTTGATGAACGCTTGACTAGTGTCGCTGCAGAGCAGATGATGCGTGATATGGGCATTAAGCCTGCTAAACGCAAAGAACGCCGTGACGAGATAGCCGCCTCACTCATTCTCCAAGATTTCCTTGATGCTCTACGAAGTCGACCATCAGCTATCACTGACACCACCCTATGAATATAGGCTGTTGTATTCCCCTTTGCTTTGCGCTTTGCGCTTCATAGACCCTCTTCCCCTGCCCCCGCTCCCATTCCAGGGCGAGGGGGAGCCTACAGTACTTACCCCAACGGCAACGCCCCCACCGCGTCTAGCTCGCCCATTATGCGCTGCGTCTCACCTAGCGCGACAACCATCCGCATATAGTGTAAGGTGTCGTCAAAGGAAAGGGTATGCCCCTTACGGTCTTTCAGCCATTTGTACAATGGTTGATAGCCGCCTATTTGCATCTCCCACACCGCCGCGGTTATGCCCCCAAAATAGCGTCCCCCGCCGAGCATCACCTGCCCCCGTTGGGCATCATACGTCACCTGCTCCACAGTCCCTAGCGTCACATCATGCTGCGTTACCCCATACTCGTTAGGCTTGACCAACAGAGCACACCCGCCTGCGCCCCCGACCCCGCCACTACCCGGTAGTCGTAGCAGGTGCAGGTCAACCAGCGTTGCCCCATACTGCGCCAGGGTGGTAAAGAGGGTGGTATCGCTGGTAAGGGGGATACGGGGAAAGTCTATCTTGAGAAACTCGGCATAGCGGGAGCGATAGGTGGGGGTATGCAGCAGGGCATAGGTGTAGTGGAAGACAGCCTCGGTACCAACGGTGGTAGTCAAGTCGCCTGTGCCATCGGGGATAAACGTCAATCCCAACCGCTGCTCAATAGAAGTAATGAAGGCAGCGGCGAGGTTGGGGCGGCGACCATTGTCATCGTTAGGGTAAATGTAGAGGGGGAAGAGATGACCATACCCTTTGTTACTGAGGGTTACACGACACTCTACCAAGTGTTCTGTGACAAACGCATGGGTAAATACCCCCTCTGCTACTTGTCGAACGGTAATCAAGCCAATATTCTCGTGCATATGCTGCATAACCGCTTTGCGCGGTCTGCTTTGTATCCCCCGTTCCTTACCTGTGTAATACGACCATCGGTTGTCAAAGGGGCGATAGGTGATGGGGCGTAGGTAGTTTTTGCAAGGTCCAGATTGATGCACATCAGCCTGCGCCAAATGCACCTTCCAATCTCGCGTATCGGCAGGCAGTTTGAACAATTGGTGTGCTTTTTCTGTCGCAGTGTTGGCAAACGTAGTGATGACTTCCCACATAGTTTGCTTGTCGCGTTGAATAGCTAAGGAATCGCGTGCTGTGATGATACCAGCACTATACATGAGAAATGTTGTTGTCACCTTCCACCCACGCTCATACTCTGGCAACAGTGCGGTATTCTGTGGCACAAACAGGTACCACGGCGATGTTGGCTCCACGGTTTGCCAATCGGTAGAGGTGACATCCTGGGTCATCAGTGCCGCATACTTCGCATCCCGCTTGCCCCACAGGTCTGCGTAGTAAACAGTAGCAGGAACATTACCTTTGCCGGTCTTGACGAACATGCCAATCGCCACCCCCTGTTGAATATCAAACACGTTTTCATCAGGGGTGCCATCAGGTGCATGCTCCTTTTGGCGTTTATTCCCATGCAAGTTCACGATATAGATAGTATCAAAACTATGTAGCAAACTCTGCCGCATGCCCCGAAACGTGGGGTTGTCGAGGTAGCCATGATTGCTAATGAACGCCAGTATCCCCTCCCCCGTTTGGGTAATGCGATACTGCCCAAACCGCAGGAATTTCACGTAGTCATCCTGTAGCCCTTTGGGGTTGCGCTCCCCCAACGGCTCCCCATCTACCGTGTAGTAGTCCCGCACGAGCGTACCAATCCACTCGCCGGTATTCACCGACTCGTAGGAATAGGGGGGATTGCCCAACACGACCATCACCGGTTTGGTGTGCTTGACGGCATCTGCCGCCTTGCCCTCCTCGGCGATAAACTGAGCAAACGGGAGCGGTTGTTGTCCGCTTGGGGCATCAGATAGCGCATTGGTCAGGTAGATACCCAACCGCTCACTGCTCCCAAACTGGTACCCAAGCTGTTGCAATAACATACTCAATTTCAAGTGGGCTATGGTGTAGGGTGCCATCAGCAGTTCAAAGCCAAATAGTCGTGGCAGCAGCTTATCGGGCACATACTGATTCCACGTTCGCTCCATCCCCATACCTGCCAGCGTAGTGAAAATATGCTGCACAACCGCATGCAGAAAGGTTGCCGTGCCAGTTGACGGATCAAGGATCATCGTTTCCCCATCTGCCAATCCCAGGGGTTTGTGTAGGTGTGTTTGGAGCAGGTGGTCTACCGAGCGCACCATGTAGCTCACCACTGGCTCAGGCGTGTAGTAGACCCCGCGCATTTCGCGGGTCTTGGGGGCATACGCCGCGAGGAAGGTCTCGTAGAAGTGGACAACGGGGTCTTCTTGCTTGGTTGGTTTGCCAAAGTCTTGTAACACTGCCGCCATATCCGTTCGTTCTAGCAAGCGGGCGCAGTCGTCTAGGATATGTGCTAGGCGAGTATCCAGTTCAGGGGATGTTACATAGGAAAAAAAGTGCTGCAACAGGGGAATAGTGGGGAGAGCTTGGGTCAGGGTGTAGCGAGTGAAGGATGACGTATCGGGGGTCGTTACCCGTGCAGCAAATAGCCCATACACGAGCGTTTGCGCGTACATATCGGCAAACTCGGCGGGGGAGAGAGCAGGGAGCAGCGTTTGCCGGAAGGCGACAAATTGGGTGTAGAGTACCCCCCGCTGCCCCTCGCCGTTCAGTATGGTGGTAATGACTTCAACGAGGGCATGGGCAGTATGGGCAAGATGCTGTGCCAAGTCATCAGGTGTGCCTATCTGCATAGCTGTTGTGGTGAGAGCAAGGGTAGCAGTGCAAAAGATGGTCGCTACTTCTGGTAGAGTTGCCTATCGGCATCAACCATAATCTGGACCAACTCTTTGAAGATTACTTCTGGCTCCCAATTAAGCAGACGCTTTGCCTTTGCAGGGCTGCCAACCAGCAAATCTACCTCGGCGGGGCGCATAAACCGCTCGTCCTGTACCACGTATTGCTGATAATCTAGCCCCACATGCTCAAATGCCAACTGGACAAACTCTTGTACCGTATGCGTTTCACCCGTGGCTACCACATAATCATCGGGTTTGTCCTGCTGGAGCATCAACCACATCGCCCGTACATAGTCTGGCGCATAGCCCCAATCACGCTGGGCATCGAGGTTGCCCAAACGTAGCTCGTTAGTCAAGCCAAGTTTGATACGTGCCACGGTTGAGGTAATCTTGCGCGTCACAAACTCTATCCCACGCCGCGGCGACTCGTGGTTAAACAACATACCGCTACAGGCAAAGAGGTTGTAGCTCTCGCGGTAGTTGACCGTTATCCAGTGTCCATACACCTTCGCTACCCCATAGGGGCTACGCGGATAGAACGGCGTTTCCTCTGTTTGTGGTACTTCGCGCACTTTGCCAAACATCTCAGAGCTTGAAGCCTGATAAAATCGCGCATCTGGATTGGCAATACGTATGGCATCCAACAGTCGGGTTACGCCGAGGGCGGTCACATCGCCCGTGAAGACCGGCTGCCCCCACGATGTCTGCACAAAGGACTGTGCCGCAAGGTTGTATACCTCATCGGGTTTGGCTGTCCGCAGTAGGTTGGTCAACGATGAAGTGTCAAGCAGATCACCGCTGACGATTTCTATATCATCTTGGATATGGTTAATGCGTTCAAAATTAACTGTGCTGCTACGACGGACCATTCCGACAACATGGTAGCCTTTTTCTAGCAGAAATTCGGCAAGATAACTGCCATCTTGCCCGGTAATGCCGGTAATAAATGCCTTCTTTGTCATAAGACCTCTTCTTGAATTGTGGTTTGTCTAGTTGCCTTCGGTTTCTTCGGTAAACGATGGGACGACACACAAACATATGCCGTGTGTCGTCCTTTGTATTTGCTATGCTAGGGTCATGGCAACGTCCAATTTGCCCCCATCCCCTGCCCCTTCCCCCACCGGGGGGGAGAAGGGGGTATTCGGCTCCCCCTCGCCCTGGGATGGGAGAGGGGGCAGGGGGAGAGGGGGTACGGGCTATAAAAAATTATGCAATGTTCCCATGCCCATGTACTATGCCGCCTGCTTTTGCGCTTCGGCTACAGCCAACTCTGCGCCCTCTGCCAGCGTGGTAGCGGGTATAAGCGGCGAGTTTTCTAGCAGTGCTCGCCCTTCCGCCTCGTTTGTCCCAACAAGCCGCGCTACCATTGGGATACTGGTGTTGATCTCTTCCATAGCGGCAATAATGCCTTTTGCCACCTCGTCTACACGGGTAATGCCCCCAAAGATGTTAATGAGTACAGATTTGACGTTGGGGTCATCCAAGATGATTTGCAACGCAGCTTTGACCTTATCTTTGCCTGCCCCGCCGCCAATGTCGAGGAAATTCGCTGGCTCGCCGCCATAGAGCTTGACCACATCCATAGTTGCCATTGCCAGACCTGCACCGTTGACCATACAGCCAATCGTGCCATCTAGTTTGATGAAGGTCAGGTCAGCATCGCGGGCTTGTTGCTCTGCCATTGGCTCACCTGCAGTATCACGCAGTGCGGCTAGGTCAGCATGGCGGAACAGCCCACTGTCATCAAGCAGCACCTTTGAGTCGAGGGCTTGCAATGTGCCATCATCACGGATAACCAGCGGATTGATTTCCACAAGGGAAGCATCACTGCCAACAAATGCGTCATAGAGGGAACGGGCAATCTTGGCAAATTGGCGCACCTGCTTCCCGTCAGTTAGCCCAATGCCAAACGCCAGTTCACGCGCCTGATAATCCAGTAAGCCAAGCTGTGGATGGGCAGGTATTTTGATAATCGCCTCTGGACTGGTTTTCGCCACTTCCTCAATCTCGACTCCCCCCTCTGAAGAGGCAATCATAACGATGCTCTTGGTGCCACGGTCCAGAATAGCCCCAAGATAAATTTCTTTTTGGTAGGAGATAGCCTCTGCAATCAGGACTTTCTCTACCGTCAAGCCTTTGATGTCCATACCGAGGATTTGGTTTGCTACAGATTCTGCTTGGTCGGGGGTATCTGCCAACTTCACCCCGCCTGCTTTGCCGCGCCCACCCACAAACACCTGCGCCTTGACAACGACCTTACCGTCTATCTGTTCTGCAACCCCACGGGCTTCTGCAGGCGTAGTTGCCACACCACCGCACGTTACTGGAACACCATACTGAGCAAGCAAATCTCGTGCCTGATATTCGTGTAATTTCATTTTCCACAGCTCCTTTGCTTCAGGATTAGCTTTTGCCGTTTTCCTTGCAACCGTTCGTTCGAATGTCTCCATTTAGGATTCATAGATCATCTGCATCATGCTTTTTTATGGACACCAGACAGAGGTAGAGCTAGGGGAAAGAGAGTAGGAATACCTCGCTTGTGTACCAGAACACCACTGCTACAATAGCAGGTATGCTATCACAACCCCCAAGAAAATGCAAGGGTAGCAGAATCATGGCAAAGTCGCACGATACAAGCATTATTGCCCATTTTGCTCACCCGCTTCCCCACCGCCTATCTTACAAGGGTAGGTCAGGTTATAGAGACGGTGCATGCAATGTCTCACCGGACAGCCCCCACCCCCTGCCCTTCCGTGCTGCCCCCATCCCTGCCCTTCCGTGCTGCCCCCATCCCCTGCCCTTCCCCCGCAAGCGGGAGAAGGGCAG
>CAYPHM010000107.1:0-16635 GCA_964410555.1 uncultured Chloroflexaceae bacterium
GGAAGGGGCTAGGGGATGGGGGGAACCAATTCCCCTTCTCCCCTCGGTGGGGGAAAGGGATAGGGGGTTGCACGGACGTTGACGCGAACATAGGGAAACGAACGTCTACCTGACACCCCTATGAACCTGTGGTATCCTCAATAGTATACGCTAGACTTTGCACAAAGGGAAAGAGAGAAGATACTATGCGAGGACGTTCACCTATGCAAACGGTCATGCTCATCATCGGGATACTGGTCATCCTAGCGGGAGCGGCGGGATTGCCCATACCAACCACCTATGGACACCACAACGCCGCCCCCACAACGCCTGCGCCTGTCCCCATAAGCCCCTTTGGGCTAAACATGTACATTACCGGCGCAGAGCGCACCGACGAAGAAGCCCAACGGCTCATTACGCTGGCAACCCAAGTCGGGGCGCAGTGGACCCGCGAGGAGATAGCGTGGGCATCTTGGGGCAAAAAGCCACAAAACACCTTCTATGACCAGCGCATCATGATGCTCTCCAATGCTGGCATTGGCATCATAGGTATGCTGCTAACTACCCCATCCGACTACCGCTCACCAGCGTGCAAAGCCTATGCTTCAGAGCATAACCAGCCGGCATACTGGTGTGCCCCCACCGACCCCTATGCCTATGCAGATTGGGCAGCTATGGTTGTGGAACGCTACGATGCAGACGGGGTAGACGATGCCCCAGGCTCGCCACGGGTAGATGCATGGGAAATATGGAATGAGCCAGACCAAGACAAAACTTGGCTCCCACAAGCCGACCCCGCTGCTTACGCGGTGATGTTGCGGGCATCCTACGATGCTATCAAAGCGGCAGACCCAACGGCACTTGTGCTGAATGGAGGAGTCATGACCTTTGACACTGTAGGGGTTGGCAGCTTTATGGAGCAGGTTGTTGCCCACGCCGGCTGGGACAGCTTCGATGTACTCTCGCTGCACCCCTGGCTCATAGACCACGCGCCAGATGAACCCACGCTTATCAACCCCCGCGAGAACTTCGACGTGACCATACCAGGGCGCATAGCAATGGCACAAGATTGGATAGACTCACATGGGGGAGGAAAGCCCATCTGGATTACCGAGGTAGGATGGAGCACCTGTGGGGATCGGTGCGAACCACAGTTTGCCAAAAACGAAGATCAACAGGCAAACTACATGGTGAGAACCTTTGTGTTGGCAGCGGCAACCGGGGTGCCGCATGTGAGCTACTTTCAACTTGAAGATAAGTTTGACGGCGAGCAGATACCCTGGAGCCAAGCGGCAATCCTCAACAACGATCTTTCCCCCAAGCCAGCGTATGGGGCATATGGCGTAATGGTCACGCAACTCCAGCATGCCCAATATGCTGGCACAGGATCGCTCCATCAGCCGGGCGTGTTGGCAAACTATCGCTTTACGCTGGCAAATGGCGGCAAGGTAGATGTGCTGTGGGGTTTCGGCGACAACCATACCGTCAGCTTTCCCCTAGAGACGGGACTAGACGCAACGCTAGTCCAACGTGATGGAGCATCACAACCACTAGCGGCAGGGGGCAGTGCTGAAATTACCGTAGGCGAGCAGCCGGTCTATATTCGCCAGACCCGCGAGGAAACACGCTTTTTTGCTGAAACGGGCTACACCCTACGCGGCAGGTTCTTGAGCTACTGGCAGCATCATGGCGACTTAGCCATTTTGGGCATCCCTATCAGCGAAGAGCGCAACGAAACAGGGTCAGATGGGCGCACCTATCGGGTGCAGTGGCTTGAACGGGCGCGTATGGAACACCACCCGGAAAACCCGCCGCCGCATGATGTACTGATGGGCTTACTAGGGGTCGATGTGCTGCAACAACGCGGTATAGACTGGCAAACGCTACCAACGGTCAAGGAAGCCCCACAGAGCGACTGTCGCTACTTTCCAGAGACACGCCATAGCCTCTGTCCCCCGTTTCTTGCCTATTGGAAACAGCATGGCGGTTTACCAGTGTTTGGCTTCCCCATCAGTGAGCCGATGGACGAGCAAAGTGCCGATGATGGGCAGGTCTATACGGTCCAGTATTTTGAGCGCAACCGCTTTGAACACCATCCAGAGAATACTCCGCCCTACGATGTGCTGTTAGGCCGGCTAGGGGCAGAGCTTATGCCATAAGGGGAAAAAGATACTTTCACGGGCAGGTCAGCCAGGGAAACAAACCAAAAGGGGTAGCAGAAACACCGGTCAGGAGTTACCGGAACAGAAGCTGGTAGGATACCGTTCACAATCGGACGGCACCAGGAAATCTACTGCCTCTGTATTGCTTGCCCCCTCTATCGTTGCAACTGACCTACCCGTGAACAGGCAGGGAGAAAGGGAGAACCATGAAAAGGTTTTAGCGACAAATAATAATGCCATTGCCATCTGTCGTCACACGGATGCGATAGTACAGCAGGGTGCAAGATTCGCACGAGCTAAACGCGCTACTGCTGCCGCCCATCTGTCGGGCAAGCACATGCTCTTTACTCATCTGCACCATCTCATAGCGACGGGCTATCTCATACACCCATCGGGGAGCATAGCACGTCTGCTCGATAATCTCTCTGGCTGCATATCCCTGCACCAACAACAGAAGAATATGCCAATGGCTCTGTTCGATAGGATTGTCTGATTGATGATAGTGATGCTCTATCTGTTGTTCATCAAATGGAACTGGTAACATTATATCAAGATTTCTCATCACCCCTACCTCCTTACCGTATTATCCGGGAGTCGTGCTACAATAGCGTAGAGTAGCAGAGAGACTTTCGGATAGCTCCCCCATACCGGGGGGTATCTCTAGCATACACCACGCGCCAACGGAAGAATCCTCACCGGTGCGAAAATTGCATGCGGAAGATTCCGCTCGAATGGGAATGCCCCCCTGGACTACAGGAACTATCTGGTAGAAACCAACCTAAACAAATAGGCAAACAGACCCATAAGCCAACAACTATGACGACTAGAAAAACGCTCAAAAATCCAGTATTTGGTCAGTTGCTCAAAGGCATGCTGAGTAGCATCACCGCCTATGAGCATAAAAAGGCATGGATGCTTGAGCAAGAGGTGGGCGAGATCATTGGGGTGGAAGGGCGTACAGTCCAGAACTACAAGACAGGACAGATACCCACCAACCCTGAGACCATCCGCAAATTAGCCGAGCTTGCCGTCCGCCGGGGCTATCTCAACAAGGCATGGGTGCAGTGGTTTCTCAAAGAAGCCTACTACCCCACCATAGAAACACTGGTGAGCCAACTCTTTGAGGGAAGCATTGATCAAGTCCCCCTCCGCACCCTACGCCACAACCTACCTGCCCCTGCCTTTAGCCAGTTTGTCGAACGAGCACAACCCTATGGCGAAATCGTCGAAGGGTTACACCAACGCTCCGCCGTGGTTGTCGTGGTGGGACCTGGCGGTATGGGCAAAACCAGCATTGCCCACGAGATAGCATCCCGCTGTGTGCAGCAACTTCCCGACCTGCCCCAGTTTGACACGGTGGTCTGGATAAGCGACAAAGACGACCCCGGCAGCACTACGCTTGCCCGTATCCTTGACGAACTCGCCTACACCCTCGACTACCCCGGCTACCTGCGCCTTCCCCCCAACGACAAGCAGCGCAAGGTAGAGGACATCCTGCGAAAACGGCATGTCCTGCTCATCATAGATAATATTGAGACGATAGAAGACCCGCTGCTCCCCGGTTGGTTGGTGCGCTTCCCAGAGCCAGGCAAGGTGCTTGTGACCAGTCGTGAACTTTCGCCCACCTTTCGCAACAACAGTTGGGTAGTAGAGCTACGCGGGATGACCCACAACGAAGCCTACATGCTGGTGCAACAACGGCTCCATCTACTCAAACTCACCAAGCTGTCGCAGGAGGATATAGCCCCCTTGATAGCCGCTACGGGAGGTAGTCCCAAAGCGTTGGAGATGAGTTTGGGGCTTATCAAATACGAAAAGCACCTGCCACAAGATATACTTGGCAATCTCGCTACTATCCATCAGGGCTTGTTTGATAACCTCTTCAGCCAAGCCTGGGCATCGCTTGACCACGATGCCCGCTTGATCTTTTTGGCAATGGTGCTTTTTCGGGGAAGTGTCAGCGGCGCAGCCCTTGCAGAGACCGCCAATATCCAGGGACTTGCGTTTGACCGCGCCCTTGAACGGCTCATAGACCTTGCCCTCATTGATACCACCCACACCAGCGAAGAACGGGCATTGCCACGCTACACCCTACACCCGCTCGTTCGCATCTTTGCCCACACATGCCTCGCCGAATACTCGCTCTTTGAGCAGCAAGCCCGCGAACGATGGGCAGCGTGGTATGTTGCCTATACCAGCAACATCGGCTATGCGTGGGACAATCCAGACCTACTCCATCAGCTAGATGATGAATATGAGACGGTCTTTGCGGTGCTCTGCTGGACTGTCCAAGAGGAACGCCACCAAGATACCATCCACCTTGCGCGTGAGACTGAATATTACTACTATCTCCGGGCGCTGTGGGACAAGAAGCTCGCGCTTCACCTGATGTATGCCGATGCAGCGCGGGCAATGGATGACAGGAATGAGGAGATGCAAGCCCTCTCGCTGCATATCCAGTTGCTCAGTCGACAAGGCAAGATAACCGAAGCTGCCCATTATCTGCCCCGGTTGCATAGTCTGGCAGAGAGTATCCCCCCTGATAATGAGTCCTTTTTCTTCTATCACCACGCGCTGGCACTCTACCACCTAGCCACCAGCAATATTCAAGCGGCGCGTGAGGCGTGGCAGTATATACTGGATAACAGCCGCAACCTGCCCGCGCATATGCAGACCGGCACTCGCCAATGGTTGGCGACCTGCTTTGCCATGCAAGGGTTGCCTACCGAAGCCTACAACCAGTATCATGAAGCATTGCAAGAAGCACAAGCCCAGAACTTTGAACGCTACGCGCATATTATCCAGTTGAAGATGGCACGTATTACGCTTGAACGGGGCAACACCCAAGAGGTAGAAGCAGTGGTCGCGGCGATCTATGAGCGTATCCGTGAGGGAAACGACCACGAACTGCTCGCGCACACACAGTATATCCGCGCCCATCTCTACCGCTTGAGAGGAGCGTATCAGACAGCGCGTGAAGCCCTGTATGAAGCGATGGATCGATTTGAACGCATGGGATTGACGATAGAGACTGCCACTGCCCGTGAAGAACTAGAGGCATTGGCGGAAAAGGTATGCTGAAGACATGCAAGACGAGTATATCCTAATTTCCTTTTCTCACAAAGATCAGCAGTTTGTTGAGGAATTGGCAAAACGACTACGTGAGCAAACCCAGATTGC
Source organism: uncultured Chloroflexaceae bacterium (assembly GCA_964410555.1). GTDB lineage: Bacteria > Chloroflexota > Chloroflexia > Chloroflexales > Chloroflexaceae > JAAUSY01. Next base: position 5,322 of record CAYPHM010000107.1, read on the forward strand.
GGTCTGGTACTACATGGAACAGCCACCTGGCGTAGACTATGTAAAACGGCTCATGGTGCATATTGAGCAGGCACGGGCTGTCGTGGTGGTGCTCTCCAAACACAGCGCGGTGTCAGACTTTGTGCTCAGTGAGGTGATGCATGCCCGTCAAACACAGCGGCTCATCCTGCCGGTGCTGCTAGAAACGTGCCACGGTCCTGTTGCTTTCTACCTCAACAACCTGCACTGGATAGATGTCCGTGATGGCAAAGACCCACTCCCGCCGCTGTTGAGTTCGCTCAAGGAGAAGCCAAATACCCATGACCACTATACCCCCCTGCTCAATCTCCCCACGGCAAACTTGATTGCGCGTGACCAGTATGTTGGGATTATCTCCCCCACGCTCTACTTGCTCAGTACTCCCCCGTTCAATATGCCCCGTCCCACAACGACAGAAATTCCCCTGTGTACGATAGGGCGACACAAAGAGGGAGAGCGCATAGACATCCTGGTGCAGCATCGGATGGTCTCTCGTCCGCATGCCTTTATTCGGCTCTTTGTAGATATACCAGCAGAACAAACAGCACTGCCCGATGTGCATTTTGTCATTCACGACAATGCCACGCTCAATGGGACGTTTGTTAATGGAACGCGCATAGAGAACAACCACCGCTTGAGACCATCAGATATGATAGGGCTAGGCACACCAGACGGTATGCTGACCTTTTCGCTGGAAAACGAGACAACGTTGCCCCCACCGCGTAGGTAGGGAATTGCTTGTCTGTACCGGGAGGCTTCCTATCCTTTCCTTTGTTTGCCCCCTTCGCGCAACCCTCACATCCCCTTGCCCCTTGTGATGTATGCTGGTGTAGGGGCGCACGGCGGTGCGCCACAGGGGCAATATATCTTTGCATTGGGGAACATGGCTATGACGAGGGAAAAGAATCTGTCACATCCTTATAGCCATATAGCCATATAGCCCCATGCATAATGTTCAGAAAACATGTGGTATCATAGTTTCTAGGATTACCCATCAAGCATGGGCAATAGCATGCTTCACGACAACGGAAATAGCCAATCGTAGCACTAGAAACCATAGGAAAACAGCATTTATGGGTCGTATCGCAGAAACCTTTACCCGCCTACAGCACGAGCAGCGTATAGCACTGATGCCCTACCTTATGATAGGCTTTCCCCAACGGGAAAGTATCCTAGAACTTGTCCCTGCGCTAGAAGCGGCAGGCGCAGATATGTTTGAGCTAGGGATACCCTTCTCTGACCCGCTCGCCGATGGAGCAACTATCCAACGGGCATCAGAACGCGCTCTCAAAAACAATGTCCACATCTCCTACTGTATCGAGAGTGTCGCCAGACTGCGCGAACAAGGGGTACAAGCCCCCCTCCTGCTAATGGGCTACTATAATCCCATCCTGCGTTATGGCATTGAGCGGGCGTGTAAAGACCTAGCGGCAGTCGGCGGCGATGGCTGGATTATCCCAGACCTGCCCCCGGAAGAATCAACCGACATCCGCTCTCATGCTGATGCGTATGGCTTAGATGTTATTCTCTTTATCGCCCCCACCACCCCGCCAGAACGTATGGCAATGATTGCTAAGATGGGAAAAGGTTTTCTTTACTGTGTATCAGTTACAGGGGTGACAGGAGCACGAAAACAGGTAGATCAAGGACTTGATAGCGTTCTTGCCAGTGTGCGCCAGCATACCAACACTCCGCTAGTTGTTGGTTTTGGTATCAGCACCGGGGAACATATCAGAAAACTGACCCATATTGCTGATGGGGCTATCGTAGGGAGTGCGCTTATCAACATCATTGACCAATCGCCGCCTGAACAGATGGTCAAGCGAGCTACAGCTTTTATTCAAGACCTACAGCATGCTTGCAAGAAGCAGCCGTAACTAGTAAATTGCATTGTCTTGAATTGATAAGCTGGTCTTCTCTTGGAGAGACGTTAGTTGCCCCTCGCGGCTCGTCCGGTCTCCCTGCTCCCGCGTAGTGAGGGAAGGGCAGGGGATGGGGGCTGCCCGGTGAGTTATTGTCTAATTTACCCTAACCTACCCCTATAAGCGGGGGGGTGAGGGGGCAGATTGGGGTTTTGTCATGCCCCTGGGTATAAGGGCTATCTTTGTAAATGAGGGGAAACCTGGTACTATGGCTGTGCATGGTGATCGTGAGGCGTTTATTCCCTATCGACGGAGTGACCTTATCGCCATATGTCTGGAAGATGGGAAACTCCCCGAAGCGGATAGACAGAAGTTCCGTGAGTTCTGCGAAATCTTGTCTGCCTACTACCATTTCAAATCGCAACAAACGTTGGAGACGATGAAAGATTGCTATGTCCCCTTCGACCCAGATACCGACACCCGTATGCGTACAACGCCGGATGGTGCCGAGCAAGAAGCTATGCAACAGCGGCTTGTCCAGGGTTTTGAAGAGGTGCTCCAACGAGCAAACTACCAAAAGCTCTCACAAAACGATCTGCAAAGGGCTTTTGAGATGGAGTCGCTGATTCCGCTCAAAACCGCTGTAGACTTTGACGATTACGAGCACATCGCCTGCTACTACCGCGGCGACAACTTCATGACCGTAAGCGTCAAGCACCTGATGTTTTGGAAAAAAGAGCGCGTAGTTGATAACCTTGAGCGGGTGGCACTGTTGCTCAAGTTTAAAGATGCTGCCTACTTTGAAACAAAGGGCGAAAAGATCGAAGACCTCCAGTTTCAGCCCGGCAAGATGTACCTCTATCTGTACAAAAACATCCCCCGCTTTGACCTTGAGTTGCTCTTCCCCACGGTAAAAGTGCGGATGAATTGGAAAGACCGCATACTGACGTTTGGTCCTGCTATTGCGGGGGCTGTCCCCGTGCTGCTCAAGGTACTACCAAGCATCCTCGTGATTATCGGCATCATCCTGCTGCTCACACTAGGGGCAGATGCAGCATCGGGGTTGGTAGATGTGGAGAGCGAAGAGACGCAAAATGTGTTTCCCGCGTTGGTAGCGGCGTTGTCGGCGGGGATGGCACTGGGGGGGTTTGCCGCTCGACAGTATACCAACTACAAGAAAAAGCAGTTGATGTTTTTAAAAGAAGTGTCGGATACCCTATTCTTCAAGAACTTGGTGTCCAATCAGGGGGTCTTGTATACGCTTATTGATGCCGCTGAGGAGGAGGAGTGCAAGGAGATTATCCTCGTGTACTACCATCTGCTGACAGCCGAGCGGGTAATGACTGACACCCAACTAGATGACCATATTGAACAGTGGATGGAAGAGATGTTGGACGCACAGATTGACTTTGACATTCGCAAGACGTTGGAAAACCTGACGACCTTTCGTGCGCCAGTGCGGGGCAGAAAGGTGGCGTTGTTGAAGATTGGCGATGGTGGGGCATGTCAAGTGTTGCCATTGGATGAAGCAAAGGAATTGATAGATGACGTGTGGGATAATGTGTTTCAGTATGCGGGGGCGCAATTGTGAGAGACGTTGAAGACGGGCAATCCCCAACTATACTACCACCAACACCACCGCAAGACCAAATTAGCCCGCAGTCCCCGCACACATGTCGGCTCATCCAAGCGGGCAGCATGGCATACGAAGTGGCGTGGGAATGGCAGCGCACTATGGTCGCAGACCGCTCGGCGGGGCGGTGTGGCGATACGCTCATCCTGCTAGAGCACCCCTTGACCATCACGCTAGGACGGGCAGCCTGTGCAGCACATATCTTGCGCTCCCCCGATGAACTGGCGCAGCATGGGGTTGCGCTAGTGCAGAGTGACCGCGGCGGCGATGTTACCCTGCATGCGCCTGGGCAACTAGTTGGCTACCCTATCCTCAAACTCTCTGGCTACGGCGGCGGGGTGTTGCACTACCTACGCTCATTGGAAGAGGTGATTATCCGTGTGCTGGCAACCTATGGGTTGGTTGGCGAGCGGGTAGAGGGGCTAACGGGGGTGTGGGTAGGCGATGCAAAGGTTGCCGCTATCGGCGTGAAGGTAAGTGCGGGGGGGGTCTCTTCGCACGGGTTCGCCTTGAATGTTACGCCAAATATGGATGCGTTTCAGCATATTGTACCGTGTGGCATAGCAGACCGCGGTGTGACATCGCTGGCGTTGCTGATGGGGGACAATGCTCCCCCTATGGTTGAGGTGCAACAGCGGGTGGTGGAGCAGTTTAGCGCGGTGTTTGGTGTGCGCGTGGTGGGGGAGTAGGGCTGTGCCACATATCCAAAACCTTACCGTAAGCCAATTTCGTGGCTTGAAAAACCTACACCTAACTGATATGGGGCAGGTAAACCTCCTTGTTGGCGGGAATAATTCTGGCAAAACAAGTGTCCTTGAAGCCCTAGCGACCTTTTGTCGTCCGCTTGACCCGTGGGAGTGGATTAACATAGCACGTAGCCGGGAAATCAAATCCTCGCGTATTCCATTGATAGAATCATTGACGTGGATGTTTCCTCAAACAAAGATTGACAAATCGACCAATGGTTTTTACCAGGGAGAAGTTGTGCTCATTGGGGATGGGACATTTGCTATGCGTGAAGTGAAAGCAACGTTAAGTGAGATACGGCTTGAACAAAGCCTAACCAATGATGAAAGTGCGATAGAGTTTGTCAATGGCACCGAAGTCATGGTCTATGCAAAAGCACAACCCCAAACAACACCGCTCTTTGCAGCAGATATGGAGACTGATTGGCTAACAGAAACGATGACTTTTCAACTCATTGAGGGTGAACGGTTTGTCCAGCGACAACGAAGCCATTTTCCTATGCTGCCCATTCGCATGATTGGCTCCCTTGACCATCGTGCTGAACAATTACAACTCCAACAGATGACGGAAACATCCTTTCAAAACTTGCAAGACCTAACAGTTGAACTCCTCCGTTCGTTTGATGCTGGTGTCCAAGATATTGAAATACTAACTCCATCAGGAATGCGCCCTACCTTGTATATACGCCACCAAGACTTTGGGTTGGCACCATTGAGCATTTTTGGTGATGGGATGCGGCGCATTCTGCTGATGGCTACAAGTATTTCCCTTTGCAAAGGGGGGGTATTACTCATTGATGAGTTAGAAATATCGTTCCATACCCAAGCACTACAAATGTCATTGGCATGGCTAGTTAGCGCATGCCTTGAGCATGATATACAATTGGTAGCGACAACCCACAGCCTTGAAACGCTAGATACTTTGCTAGAAGTGAGCAAAGAACAGCAACAAGGGAGCCTGGTTGTGCATCGCTTAGAGCAGCAGGAAAACCAAACATCAGTGACCACGTTGGATGAGCCATTGCTCACGAGGCTACGTGAGGAGATGGGTCTGGAGGTCCGCTGGTGAAGTATGCATTGCTTGGGGTAGAAGGTCCTCACGATCAGGCAGCAGTAGGGAAACTGCTCAAAATTGCTGGATTTCGTCTTTTTAATGGTAAGCCAAAGCATCTTGATAGCTTTTGGGGTAAGCTCGTGCCTGCATATCCGCCCTCATCCCTATATGGACGTTTCAATATGCCTTCAATCTATCAATCTGATGTTTATTCAGTAGCTATCTACCAGGGTGAAGGAAGCAACCTGACCGAAAATTTGCAAGACATCCTAGCAACCCATGCCCCCTATCACCAAGATATTGCTGCATTTGGTATTGTGGTAGATGCGGATGAGACCTTGCCAGAAAACAAAGCAAAGCCATTTGCTCATGCATTTCGCAGCTTTTTTCCTGATTTCCCAACACAGCCGGGGATCGTTTCTGCTGGTACCCCGAAAACGGGAGTCTATGTCTTGCCAGACAATGTACGTCAGGGTACCCTTGACACCTTACTTGTGCAGTGTGGAAATGCCGTTTACCCTGATTTGAAAAGCCAAGCGCAAGCCTACCTTGATCACGTTGATAAACGCTATACACAGCATTGGCGACCATTTGATAAACCAAAAGCACTGGTAGCAACAATGACTAGCGTCTTGAAGCCCGGTGCAACAAATACTGCCAGCATTGCCCAAAATGCCTGGATTGGTCCAGAGAGTTTGGCAAGTATCCCTGAATTAGCTGCGTTGCAAAACTTTTTGTAAGACCTTTTAGATATAGGGAAATCTCCATGATCATTGACCTACGCAACCTGGGGATGATACGGGAGGCAACTATTGACCTCAAACCGCTAACCGTTTTCATTGGACCCAACAACTCTGGCAAAACATGGATTGCCTACACGCTTGCTGCCATCCTCGGTCCCTTTGGCTATACCCGCTACCTGCGAATGTATAGCTCACAACCTGATAACACTGGAGTGTATCCCCCCCTTGACGAAGCCATCCAATCGTTGTTTGCAAAGGGAAACACCAAAATTGACCTAGGGCAATTTGCCACAGAGTATGCAGAACACTATTTCAACAACATTGCATGCTCGGCGCGGGAGTGGATGGCAACCTTTATGGGAACAGAGCAAGTCAGTTTTGATACGCTTGAAGTAACATTTCAATTTGCCGAAACCAAAGAGCGTTTTTTGGCAGCAGTACAAGATACCGCTATAGAACGGAAATTGTCTGTAGGACATCGTGATGAAGCTATGCTGCGGGCACTGAAAGAGCGTGGGGAAGCGGTAATGTATTGCTATACCACAACAGATGGCGACATCCTCGATGACCTCCCGAAACGGGCAATCCGTGAGTTTCTTGCCGAGAACGTTTTTGTACTCTTCCATATGGCACTCTATCCATACATCTATATGTTTCCCACAGAACGGACGACCTTTATCAACTACCCACCAGCTATTGTCCAAATGGATGAGGAAGCAACCAAAAAGCCGATGCCAGGAGAGAAATTTACCCCAATGGCTGCTCCAGTTAGTCGATTCTTGCAATTTATGCATGTCGCATTTGACCGTACTCTGTCAGGACGCAACAAAGCAGCAAAACAAAGTCCTGCAATTGCGAGATACCTTGAACTGGCAACCTTGCTTGAGCAAGAGATTCTCGGTGGACAGGTAGACTTTTCCACTACCGAGCCAGAACCAGGGCGCGAGTTGTTGTTTCAAGCAAAAGGGATAACGCTGGATATGCCGGTAGTTTCCTCTATGGTGAAAGAGCTTACCCCGTTGGTCCTATACCTTCGCTACCTAGCGCAGCCCGGTGAACTGCTCATCATAGACGAACCAGAAATGAACCTACACCCTGCTGCCCAAGCGCAGTTTACTGAATTTCTTGCCCTGATGATACATGCTGGTTTACACCTTGTCATCACCACCCATAGCCCCTACGTCATAGACCACTTGGGCAACCTGATGGCAGCAGCAAACCATAGTAATAGCGAGAGTTTGCGCGAGACATTCTTTCTGAAGCGTACTGAGGCGTTTCTTTCCAGCGAGCAAGTCTCTGCCTATCTCGTAGAAAACCAAACAGCAGTGTCGGCTCTGGATAAGGAAAAGATTATAGACTGGGGAACATTTGGTGATATTTCAGAGCGGCTTATGCATATCTATGCCGCTATGTAGGGAATAATGCTATGCCGCTCAATACCTTACTCCTTTCGTGTCTTGTGCCTGGGACAAGTTATGGTGAATCTGGCACTGGTGCACGGGTAAGCATACAAGCAGAGACAAGGGAAACCATCCTTTTTTTTGCTACAGACAATAACCAAATACGACAACTGCTTGGCATTTCTGGTCCTGTCTGTGATCTTGTAGTCTTTTATGATAATGAGCAACAACAGAAGATACTTTGTATGGTTGAATTGAAGGGTAGTGATTTGAAACAAGCTGTAGAACAGGTGGTCAATACAAGAGATGTGCTTGCCAAAAAGTTGGATGCAAAACTCCAAAAGTTTGTTGTATGGAAAGCCTATGTCCTGATGACCGGTACCGTACCACAAGAGCACAAGCAACTCAAAACACGCCTGGAAAAGGCGTTTGGAGCAGGAAACTATGCTATTGACGTAAGCAGAAAAAGCAAAGGGAAAAAGAAAGAAAAATCTGGACTAGAAATCCTTGTCCGTTGTTAGCCTTTACAAGAACTATAACTAGGAGCATATAATGGCAAAACTTATCGTATCATCCCATACAGATACCACAACCGAAACACCCAACACCCCCGGCACCGTCACCCGTCGCCGCCCCGCGTGGATGAAAGTTGCTGCGCCCACCGGCGAAAATCATGACGACCTGATCAAACTCATGCGGCGGCTAGGATTGCATACCGTCTGTGAAGAAGCCCGCTGCCCCAACATTGGCGAGTGCTGGAACCACCGCACCGCGACCTTCCTGCTGCTTGGTGATGTTTGCACCCGTGGTTGTCGCTTTTGCGCCATTAGCAAGGGCAAACCTGCGCCGCTAGACGAGCAGGAGCCAGAACGCATCGCCCAAGCGGTAGCCTACCTCAGCCTGCGCCATGCCGTGCTGACATCCGTCAATCGTGACGACCTACCAGATGGGGGGGCGCATATCTTTGCCGAGAGCATTAGGCTAATACGGCAGCACAACCCCGATTGCAAGGTAGAGGTGCTTATCCCCGACTTTGACGGCAACTGGGATGCCCTACACATGGTGCTTGAAGCCAAGCCAGACGTACTCAACCACAACATAGAAACCGTCCCCCGTATCTTTCCGCCGTTTCGCCCAAAGGCGAGCTTCTCCCGCAGCATTGAACTGCTCGAACGGTCTCGCCAAGCCGACCCCATGCTTGTTACCAAGAGTGGTATTATGGTAGGAGCAGGCGAAACCAACGACGAAGTACTCGAAGTTATGGACATACTGCGTGGTGTAGACGTAACCGTGATGACCATAGGGCAATATCTAGCTCCAACGACAAGCCACTGGCAGATACACCGCTACGTTAGCCCAGAAGAATTTGCCATGTTTGAAGCGGAAGGGCTACAACGTGGCTTTCGCTATGTAGAAAGCAAGCCGCTGGTGCGAAGCAGCTACCATGCCCACCAGCATGTTGAATAACGAAACGAAGGGCAATGATGCACCTGTATATTCATATTCCCTTCTGTCGTAGCAAGTGTGGTTATTGTGACTACCTCTCCTTTGCCCACCAAGAGCATCTGATAGAGCCATATGTTCAAGCAGTCTGCAACGAGTTGGCAATATTGGCACCGCAAACGCCACTCTACACCTCGCCACAGTTGCGACCATCTATCTTCATTGGGGGCGGCACACCAAGCCTGCTTTCCCCAGAACAGATAGCCGCAATCTTGCATGCTGCCGATAGGCTTATCCCATTGGCATCTGCCGAAATCACGATGGAGATTAACCCTGGTACCCTGATGGGAACAGCTCGGCAAACAATCTACAACGCGCTTGATTACCTTCGTATGTTACGTGAGGTTGGCGTAAACCGTCTGAGCATGGGGGTGCAAAGCCTCACCGACTCTGCGCTCCAGATGCTAGGGCGCATCCATACGGCGGATGAGGCGCGATCTTGCTTTGCTGATGCGCGGCGAGCAGGCTTTGAGCAGATCAATGTGGATATGATCTTTGGCATACCGGGACAGACGCTCTCCCGCTGGCAGCATGAACTGCGTACTCTCCTGGCTTGGCAACCAGAGCACATTTCGCTATATGCGCTCATTGTGGATGAGCATACCCCGCTAGGGCATGCGGTGCAATCTGGCAACCTTACCCTACCAGACGAGGATACGACTGCTGCGATGTATGAAGCGGCAATAGCCGATCTCTCAACCGCTGGCTATATGCACTATGAGATTAGCAATTGGGCACGACAACCAGCGCAGGGCTATCTGTGCCATCACAATATGGCGTACTGGTATAATGATGATTACCTGGCAGTGGGGGCAGGCGCACAAGGGCATGTCTACCCCGAACGCTACGGGAATGTACAACAAATAGCCCAGTATATCGCATCGGTGCAGGCGGGACAGCGACCTGTTGGGGATACTATCGTCTTGTCGGTAGAAGATTTGTATGCTGAGACTATGTTTATGGGGCTACGCTTGCATGAAGGGGTACGCTTTGCCCATTTCCGCGAGCGATGCGGTGCAGACATGCAGACAGTGTATGGTGATACGCTCGTTAGCCTAGAGGAGCTAGGCTTGTTGGAGCATGATTGCTCGGCGGTGCGCCTCACCTCCTATGGTAGACTGTTGGGCAATCGGGTATTTGAGCAATTCGCCTAACATGCCCCGGCAAACCATCTCCCCCCGTATCCAGTCCAGTTTGCTGCTGCTCTTCACCCTGGTAGCCGCTGTAACCCGGCTCTATCACCTCGACACACTCCCCGCTGGCTTACACCATGACGAAGCATCCAACGGCATGCTTGCGCTTGACATTCTGCATGGTTCTACCCCTGTGTTTTTCTCGGCATACACCGGCAAAGAGGCAGGGTATATGTACCTTGTGGCATTGGCTATTGCGCTGGTAGGGCAGACCATTGAGGCAATACGGCTACCAGCAGCATTGGCAGGCGTGGCACTTGTCCCATCGGTCTTTCTGCTAGGGCGGCGAGTAGCAGGGGCATGGGCGGGTATCCTCGCCGCTGGTATTACCGCCGTAGCCCCGTGGCTTTTGCACATTAACCGCATTGGCTTTCGGGCAAGTTTGCTGCCCCTCTGTCTCACCCTGTGGGCATGGCTTTTGCTGCGTAGTCTGGATAGCAACCGCTGGCAAGATTGGCTTTTCGCCGGGGGGATGCTTGGCTTGACAGCGTACACCTACACCTCCGCCCGTATTGTGCCGCTGCTGCTTGTGCTGTTCGTTGCCTACCTTGCAATATGGCATCGCGCTATTCTGCGCCGGTGTTGGCGAGGCGGGTTGGCAATGGTTGGGGTAGCAGGGGGTGTTGTATTACCGTTGCTGGTACATTTCTGGCGGGTGCCGTCTGATTGGAGCGAGCGGTTGCACCAGATAGGCGTATGTGCCGAGCTAACGGGAAGCGCATGTATGGAGCAAATAGCCCACCACACCTGGGCAACGGTTGTGATGGTCGCGGTGCGCGGCGACCCGATGGGCTTTTTCAACCTGCCTGATGCGCCTGCTTTGCCCATAACCGTTGGGTGGCTCTTCTTTGTGGGGGTAGGCATAGCTGTTTGGCGCATACGTGAGCCAGCAATGGCATTGGTGTTGCTCTGGTGGGGGGTGCTAGTTCTACCCGGCATCCTCTCACAGGATAGCCCCCACTTCCTACGAACATTGGGGGCAGCCCCGGCGACTATGATCCTGTGGGCATTACCGCTTGTTGGTAGGTCAGGTCCCCCCTCTCATCCTGTCCCCGCTCCCATACAGGGGGAACCGCACCGATTCCCCTTCTCCCGCTTGTGGGACGCGGGGCGAGGGGATGGGGGGATGCACGGTGGGACGCGGGGCGAGGGGATGGGGGGA
>CAYPHM010000108.1:0-16142 GCA_964410555.1 uncultured Chloroflexaceae bacterium
CCCCCCCATCCCCTAGCCCCGCGTCCCACCGAGGGGAGAAGGGGAACCGGGCAGGTGGCGGCTCCCCCTCGCCCTATGGGAGAGGGGGCAAGGGGGAGAGGGTTGTCGCCCTATGGGAGAGGGGACAGGGGGAGAGGGTCGTTGTGGCGGCTCCCCCTCGCCCTTTATGGGAGAGGGGGCAAGGGGGAGAGGGGAAGAGGATGTTGTTTCCCACATCCCCAACTCCTGGTATAATAATAGGGTATGATACCGATGAATGAGACAACCCTACACACCCTCTACGATGCAACGCTGGCAGAACTTGAACAGATGATGAAGCAATGGGGGCAGCCTGCCTTCCGCGCCCGCCAACTCTACCGTCACCTTTACATCAATCACACCAGCGACATAGCCGGCATGACAGACCTACCCAACAGATTGCGCCAACACCTCAGCGACTCAATCCCATGCGGTAATCTGCAACAGGTTGGATACCAGACTGCCGACAATGGCAAGACCCGCAAAGTCCTGTTTACCACCGCCGATGGACACCCGATAGAAACGGTCCTGATCGGCTATCCAGACCGCACGACAGTCTGTGTCTCAACCCAAGCCGGCTGTGGTATGGGTTGTGTCTTCTGTGCCACTGGCAAGCTCGGCTTGCAGCGTAACCTGACGACTGGCGAGATTGTGGAACAGGCGATATGGGCTGCCCGCGAGAGCCGCACCATGCCTGCTGATGTGGGGGATACGTTCAATATCGTATTTATGGGTATGGGGGAGCCGTTCGCCAACTATGACAATTGGTGGGCAGCGGTAGAGCGTCTCCACGACCCCAACGGGTTCAATCTCGGCGCACGCCGCATGACTGTCTCTACTGTTGGGCTAGTGCCAGGGATTGAACGGCTCGCCGCCGCCGCACTTCCTATCAACCTAGCCATATCACTGCACGCCCCGGAAGACCCCCTGCGTAACGAGCTCGTGCCGGTGAATCGCCGCTACCCCATAGCAGATATTCTACAAGCTGCCCACGATTACACCCAACGCACCCATCGCCGTGTCTCGTTTGAATATGTACTGATGCAACAATACAATGATCAACCTGACCATGCCCAGAGATTGGTTGAACAATTCAAACGGTTTGCGAAGCCCAAACAAGCCTTGCTTTTTCACGTCAACCTGATACCCTGGAATCCCATACCGGGGACTCCGTTGGATAGCTCATCCATGCAACGGGTCACACACTTCCAACAGATCATCCAAGCTGCCCACATACCCTGTACCGTTCGGGTTGAGCGTGGAACTGGCATAGCTGCTGCCTGTGGTCAGCTTGCCGGAAGCACTGCACAAGAAAGGACATCATGATGCTGAGGAACGTATCTTTCCGTCTCATACTGCTACTGATTATTGGCACACTGCTGCTCGGTGGATGTGGTCTCTTCACTCCCCGACCTAAACAAGCAACGCCGACCATGCCAGCAATATTGCCCCAAAACCCTATGCCCACAGATTTTGACCTGCCAGAAGGGGCGGACGGCAACTTGATTATGACGCTAGGCTACCAAGACCCCCCTACGCTAGACCCTGCCCTCGTGGGGGATGTGACCAGTGCCTTTGTCGTGTCACAGCTTTTCAGTGGGCTAGTCAAACTGGACAATGATCTTAAGGTACAACCAGACCTAGCCCAATACTGGACCATCTCGGATGATGGACTAACCTATACCTTCCAGCTTCGCTATGATGCCCACTTTGCCAATGGCAAAGAACTCACGAGTAGGGATGTGCGGTATGCGCTGGAACGGGCTACCGATCCCAATCTCGCTGCCTATCTCCCTGCCCATACCTACCTGGGCGATATTGTTGGGGTCAAAGAAAAAATGGCAGGCAAAGCAGATGAAATTCGCGGGATACGCCTAGAAGATGAGCATACCATTGCTTTCACCATCGACTCGCCAAAGAGCTATTTTCTCGCCAAACTTGCCCATCCCGTTGCCTATGTAGTAGACCGGGATGCGGTAGAAAAAGGCGGCGAATCTTGGACCGAAGCCCCCAACGGAAGCGGTCCCTTCGCTATAGACGAGTGGCAGCATGATCGCAAGCTCACGCTCAAGCGCAACGTCAACTACTACGATACATTGGCATATGTAGACTACGTAACGTTTCTCATGGGGGCTGATGCCAGCAATCCGCTGGTGCTGTATGAACAGGGGAAAATAGACGTGTGCTACGTCAATTCCTATGCGTTGGCACGGGTGCAGGATGAAAACAACCCGCTCTCTGACGAACTATCCAGTGTGCCACAACTTGCCATTTCCTACATTGGTATGAATGTCACGATGCCGCCATTTGATGATGCCAACGTCCGCAAAGCCTTTGCGCTGCTGCTTGACTATGAGCGGTTGCGTGACGTAACATGGAATGGGAGCATTGCCATTGCGCGGGGTATTCTGCCGCCGGGTATGCCTGGCTACAATCCCAACATTCCGCAACGGGAAACGAATATTGCCCGTGCCAAAGAGCTGCTCGAAGAGTCGAAGTATGGAGAAAATCTCCCCCCCATTGCTGCCTATGGGAGCGGTTCTGTGTCCATCCTGCGTGATGTGGCTGAAGAAGAACTCGGTGTCACCTTTGAAATACGGAACTTTGAAAACTACGCAGAGTATCTTCACGCTTTGAAGCAAGCTGAGATGCCGATGTACAATACTGGCTGGATAGCCGACTATCCTGACCCAGAGAACTTTTTGGACTTGCTCTTCCGTACCGGCAGCCAAGAAAACCACTCGCTCTACTCCAACCCAGAGGTAGACCGTTTGCTGGATGAGGCTGCTACTGAAGAGGAGACCGAAGAACGTTGGAAGCTCTATCAACAAGCAGAGCAGTTGATTATGGAAGATATGCCGGTTATTCCCGTCTACCACGATATAGACCATATCTTGGTGAAACCCTATGTAGAAGGACTCGTCCTAACACCAATGGGTATTCTTGATCTCTCTACCGTAAAATTAGCAAGGTAAAGGTAAAGGACTATGCAAAAACCACAAAATATCAAGGGTATGCGCGATCACCTGCCCCCCGCTATGCTGCTACGGCAGCACATCATCAACACGCTGGTTGCCGTCTTTGAACGCTACGGATTTGACCCGCTGGCTACCCCGGTTGTGGAGTATGCAGAAACGCTTGAGGGCAAGCTCGGTGATGACGAAAAGCTCATCTATCGCTTTGAAGACCACGGCGGACGCAAGTTGGCGTTGCGCTATGACCAGACCGTCCCGCTGGCGCGGGTGGTAGCCCAGTATACCAACCAGATTAGCTTTCCCTGGCGACGCTATGCTATTGGCTCCAGCTATCGTGGCGAACGCCCGGCACGGGGCAGGTACCGCGAGTTTTGGCAGGCAGACATAGACATTGTGGGCAGCAGTTCGCCCCTAGCAGATGCCGAAATTATCGCTATCCTGACCGATGGTCTGCTTGCCCTCGGCTTTACCGACTTCACCACGATGATCAACCATCGGCAGGTGCTCGGCGGCATTGCGCGAGCAAGTGGGCTAGGCGAAGAGGCAGCAAACAATGTCTACCGTGCCATAGACAAGCTCGACAAGATTGGTGCCGATGGGGTGCAGCAGGAGCTTGAACAGAGCGGCGTATCGGCAGAGCAAGCAGCACGTATCCTAGAGATGGTCATGGTAGAGGGGACTGCCAAAGAGGTGCTGGCAACCTTGACACACCATTTGCAGGAAGATGAAGCGGCATTTGCTGCTCTCGACAACTTGCACATGGTCATTGTGGCACTTGACCAAATGGGCATCTCACCCGACCACTACCGACTATCTCCCCGCCTCGCTCGCGGACTCTCCTACTATACGGGGACGGTATTTGAGGCAGTGTCTGCCCACTGGACACAGGGGTCACTGCTTGGCGGGGGTCGCTACGATGATCTGATTGGGATGTTTGCCAAAAATCCCGTCCCGACAGTAGGGTTGGCGTTTGGCATAGACCGTCTGCATGATGTGATGGAAGAGCTAGATATTGGTCCGCGTCCACAGACTACGGCGCAGGTGTTTGTGACCATCTTTAGCCCGGAGCAGAGCGCAGCCAGCCTCCAGCTTGCCCGCGAGTTGCGGGACGCAGGTGTGCATGTCATTACGGCAGTCGATGGCAACGTCTCGCTTGGTAAGCAGTTCAAGGAGGCAGACCGTAAGGGGGTACGGTTTGCGTTGGTCGTTGGTCCTGATGATCTCGCCCGCAATGAGGTGGTGGTAAAGAACCTTACCAGC
The DNA here is from genome assembly GCA_964410555.1 of uncultured Chloroflexaceae bacterium. GTDB lineage: Bacteria > Chloroflexota > Chloroflexia > Chloroflexales > Chloroflexaceae > JAAUSY01. The sequence continues at coordinate 4,254 of CAYPHM010000108.1, forward strand.
GGAGAGCAGCACAGTGTTGCCCGCGAGCAGGTGGTGGCAGCATTGGCTAGGTAGTGTCCGTCCAATGTGTAGAGACCCCTACCAAATCCAGAAACCACTATGACACAGCCAACTTCAATTTACCAGCGCAGGGTACTCGCCATGCTTGCGTTTCTCATGTTGCTTAGTGGCATTATGGGGGTGTTCTTTGTTTTGCTGCGTGTTCCCACCACATGGCGGCTTGATGTAGGCGCACCGGGTGATGTACGCTTTCTTGAGGGATTCTATCAGTATGAAATTACCGGCGATGAGACGACAACCTTTCGCTGGAGTAGCCCCACAGCAAAGCTCATCCCCTACGGCTCTCATGGGGGGTTGTCCCACATTCGCCTGCATATCCATAACCATCGACAAACAAATGATCGCCAGCTTCATATCCATCGCCAACCGCAATTGCTTGCAAATTTTGCTCTAGCTCCCGGTTGGCGCACCTACGATATACTGCTGCCACCCGATACCGTCAATAGTGGCTTTACCCCGGTGCCGCTGGCATTGACCACAAACCAATATGATGCTGATAACAATGACGGGCGCGAGCTAGGTATACCACTGGACTGGGTAGAGCTAGACCACCTTACGGCTACCCATACCCCGCTACGTGTGCCACTCCAGCGAGCGTTGATGATGCTTTGGACGGTAGGGGTGTTGTTAGGGATGCTCTGGTTGATTAATATTGCGCCCCTTGCGCTCAACTTTCCCCATGCTCAGCGTGGGGAGGAGGGGCATCCCATCAGGGACCTTGCGCTCCAGGCAACAGTGCTGGCGGGGGTCTTGGTATTTTGGCTTTGGCATAGCCCCTACACCCTCGCATGGGCATTTGCCGAAATTACCCACTGGCTCGCACTGGCAACGGGAGGAGTTGTGCTATTGGCAGGACTTACCGTTGTTTTACGCAAGGTATGGGGGCAGGGAAACGTCACAAGAGCAACATTCCCTCACTTCCCCCACTTCCCCCTGCCCATTACGCCTATTACGCGGCGTGGGGTATTGCTTGGCATAGGGGGTATCATCCTCGTATGCCATATCGTATTGTTTTTGCCAGGAGCAGGTGCATCAATAGCAGTAGCTTGGCAAAGCAACATTGTCTGGCTCATGGTCGGCATACCGGGCGCATTGTTGACGTGGTACGTCTTTCGTATGGAGCCAGACCCGCTTGCCCGTTTCTTCCTAGCTATTTGTGGCGCACTCACCCTGCCGCCATTTCTATTGTTGCTTATACAAGCCATCCCTGGCGCAGTACCCGGCTGGGTGCTCGTGGTCGCCTGTGATGTTGTGGGTATTGTGGCAGGGTGGCGGCTATGGCAACAGAAAGCTCCCCGCAAAGAAGATATGCCCATCCCTTCCCCACGAGCGACTCGCCGTCCTTTCCCCTACCTACTCATGCTTATCTTGGTAGTCGGGAGTTTCTTTCGCCTAATGCACCTGGGCAGTGCCGAATTTCAGGGTGATGAGGGGCAGCCAATGATTATGGCGGCGGGCATGCTACAAGGCTACGATGACATCCTGCTTATGCACCGCAAGGGGCCAATGGAGATACTGCTACCATCAGTCGCTATGGTCGTAACGGAGCGCATCAATGAGTGGGGGGCGAGGTTGCCCTTTGCCCTCATGGGAGTAGCGGGGTTGTTGGGGGGCTATCTGCTTGCCCAACATATGCTCAAGAGCACTGCCGCCGGGTTGTTGGCTACACTGGTCATAGCCCTCGATGGGTTTCTCATTGGCTTTTCGCGTATTGTGCAATACCAAAATGTCGTATTGCTCATGACTATTGCGGCAATCTGGCTCTGTTGGCGATTTGCTACAGATACCAAGACCCCCCATTGGTATGTAACGTTGGCTGCATGCTTTGCTGCGGTGGGGGTGCTTGGTCACTATGACGGTATTTTTGGTATACCAGCGATGGGATGGTTGATCTTGTATGGTGGCATGAAACGGGGGTGGCAAAGTGGGCGTGAGTGGGTGCGCGGTCTTGCCCCTCCGATCATTGCCGGTGTGGTGTTGTTAGCCCTGTTCTACCTACCATTTGTGCTACATGAACATTTTGCCATTACGGTAGAATACCTGCTCACCATGCGTATTGGGGAGCGCGACAAGACGGGGATGTTCTTCAACAACCTTGAGGATTACTACCCACTCATGACTTTCTACAATACCATCCCCCAGGTGCAAGCCCTCGCCATCGCGTTGATGGCAGGCTTGCTGCTGTGGCTGCTGCGCTATGGTCGCCCACGTCCGCTCGGATGGGGACTGGCGGCGTTGTTGCTGGTGGGTTCTGGTATTACCATTTGGAAGGTATCCTTTTTTCAGTTTGACTCTCATACCAATTGGGCAATTGTGGCATTTGGGCTGCCGGTGGTAGGGCTTATCCTCTCGCCTGCCACTCCGCTTGCCCTTCGTGTGCTGGTCTTGTGGTTTGGCTTTCCCTTTATCGCTGAGTCCTTTTTGATAGCAGAACCCAACACCCATTTCTATACCATGCACGTTGCGGCTGCGTTGTTGATTGGCTTGGCAATAGTTGAGGACTGGTTCCCCCAACACCGGATGGTTTGGGGACGTTCGTTGTTGGTCTTGGCGGGGGTGGGGGTGTTGCTCTTTACCCTGCCCTACACCTATCTCATTTTTGTTCGCCAGTACCCCGAATACAAACGCGATTTTCCCGACTCGCGCCCGAACATCTATCTAGCTTCCTATGGCGATAAGTCCCCGAGAGGGGGGTACTTTGGCTTTCCCCATACAGACGGCTGGAAGGCGATAGGCGAACTGTATCGTATGGGGGTACTAGCGGGCAACTATGATAGCAACCAAAAATCGCTTATTACCACATGGTACATCCATGATGGTATTCGTGGAGGAAAACCGCCGTTGTATTACTTTGCGGTGCGGGCAAAGGGGAATCTGTTTATCCCCGATGGTTATAACCCTTTCGGGTCGGTTATGGTAGATGGTCGCAGGACACTAGACATCTATAGCCGTGTGCCACTGACTCAACAACGTCAAATCTTTCCCTTAGAAGACTATGAAGATCAATTTGATGCGCGTGAGATAGCCTTTCCTATCCAGTGGCAGTTTTTGGAGCTAGACATACAGGCAATGCAGCGCGATAGGGAATCGGAGTAGTCTGGCTTTCATAGGTTAGGTAGCCCTAGCCCCCTTTTCCTTTCAGGGGTAGGTCAAACGGGCAAATTCGTGTTTTTTATTTCCCCTTCTCCCCACGGTGGGGGCAGGGGGAGCGGGTTGTACGGGGAGACGTAGCATGCTACGTCTCTACAAACGGACACGGGGAGGGGCAGGGGATGGGGGGCTGACCGGCGAGACCTTGGTTACTCCCCCCTAACCTACCCCTGTGAGATACCCCTATCTCCTGCACTGCATCCCGCCAAACGAACCGCGAGGGTCAACGAGCGGAACTATTCCGTGGTACGCTGTGGCTTCACCTGCTAACAGCACAGCCTGACCCCTTGCTGTGCTTGCACTGCCCCATCCCATGCGGCTATCACCTGTGCCACCAGTGATGGAGTATGCACTTGTAAGGGGATAGCAGAGAGATGGTCAAGTAACCCCGTAGCACGAGCAGCCAACTGCGCTGTAAGCCAATCTCGTTCGTGGGGGGCAAGGGACAATAGCCCTGCCAACAATGCCGGCTGCCACTGCCTATACACCCCCGCCTGCAGCAACGCCCCCATATGACGGCGAACTTGGGCAAACCCCACCAACTTTCGTTCATCTCCAGCAACAACGATCTCATACGGGGAGAAACCCCCAAAACAAACGCGCCGTACCAGAGGGTCAAGCTGTGCTGTATCCTCGCGGGCTTCGGCTACGTCAAGCATACGCCCGGCTATGCCTAGCTTCTGCAATGCCGCCACCCATACCTCACCAAACCATCGATAGGAGTGGGTTACATCTGCACTGTACAGCCGGTGTCCCGTGGGTATCGCCATATCGAGCATCAGCAGATCAGGGGTCATCAGCACGGCAGTACCGCCGCTAGTACGCCGATGCACCGCGATAGATGCCTGTTGACAAGCCGGAGCATCCACATGCGTTTGCGCTTGCCCCCTACCCAAGATGAGCGCAGGTCTAGCAACGCTATACCAACGCATTGCCGGTATGCCCCTATCGTCAGCAGTGGACAACAACGCATCACCCGCAGCGAGGATGTCTGCTGCTGGTATGGTTGTATGGGGAGTATATAGCCACTCTTCCATATTCCCTGATTTCTTTTCCCTTGCCCTTTCAAGGGTAGGTTAGCCGGGCAAAGCCCCGCTCGTCAATGAGTCAGCCCCCGCAGTGACGGCTTGATACCAACAAAGATACCGTTGTACCACAAACACCCCCCCGCTACAGCAACAATGCCCAACAGACAACCAACAATAATCCACCCCACGCGAGGGTGGTGGGTGATGAAATCATCCAACAACACCGCCAACCCCAGCACCATCAGCGGCACGATAAAATAGGCATAGCGCACCTGTAGCCCTGTTGCCAAGTCTATCACAAAGAACAATGCCGCGCTCGCATACCATGCTCCAACTAACCAACGATGGAGACCTTGCACCTTGCGAAATAGCACAACGAGACTAAAGAAGGGCAACACAACGCCGAGCGGATAGTATGACGAATAGAGACTCTGTAGCGTCCAGGGGACACGAAACAGATCATCATCATCCCACGCCAACCGACTGTTGCTTGCCAACCCTTGCATCTGCAGCTCTATCACCCGCGAATAGAGCAGCAGCGTCACGACAACACCGCCTGCCAGCATCAACGCTCCCCACCCAAACCAGTGTTGCCGTTGCTCGCGCTGAAAAACCCACACCAACCCCACATACCACGCAAGGAAAAAGCCCCCCAAGATACCCGAACCAACGTGGGAGAGCAACAACAGCACAAAAACCATTCCCCCCACGCCCCATATACGCCACGAGGATACCCCCGGCTGTGCCACAAACAATGCCAACAGGACCATTAGCGTTTGCCCAATAACCTGTGGACCAAACCCCCACCACAACGCGGTCAAGTTGAGCGGGAAAAGGGCAAAGATGACTGCTGCTAAGCGGGATGATCGCGCACTCCCCCCCAAAAATCGAGCCAACACCGCAACCAACAGCGTCGTCATACTATCCACCAGCGTATATACCCATTGCATTGCGACCACAGGGGATGTCGTCAGGAGATTGGCAGGCAGGTAGAAAAGGTAGGGGGCATTGGGAACAATCGTCAACTTTTTACTAAATTCTGCTGGCTTATCATAGATAATAAAGCCCCCATTGATAAAGTCAATGATGCGCTTTCGGTGGATATACCAATCGTGCGAATCAAAGGGAGGAAAGAGAATTGGCACCATACGCAACAGCCCTGCCCCTAGCGCAATAATCCAGAGCCAGCGTACCTCGGCACGAGCGTACGGGGTGGGCAAAAGGCGTTCTAGCAGCGGGAAACTTCCCCATACTAGCACGACCAATGCAGCCATCATTGCCCATAGGCGATATTGCCAGAAACCGGCAATCAACAATTGGCTGCCAGTCATCCAGGCAAGAGCTACCACCAGCACTATTGCCAATGCCATCATGCCCCAACGGGGGGTATCTAACCGGTATGCCAACAGCAGTGCCAAGAGGACTATACCCCATTGCGCCACGAGCATCCTCCATGGCGGCAGAGGAGTTCCTCCCCCACCCGGCAACCACCCAAGCGATAGGTTATCTAGGCGAATACCCAACCGGCGCGTATCAGGATGGACTTTTGAGACCGGAGACAGGAAATCTACCCGCAATGTTCCATCACGCAAGGTATCAGGCGGAAGCAACAGCAAAGCCCGGCGGGGAAAAGCCTCTACCGGTAGAGTAAAGAACGTCTCGCCATCAACGACAAGTTCTACTAAACGTGGCGTAGGGATAACAGCAGGCAGCCCACCGGTAGTAAGGGTCAGCAGTGCGTGGGTAGTCGTGGCAAACGCGGGGACTTCTAGCCGGCTAGAGTTGCGAGTCCAGCGGTAAGATACATTTTGGGCATCATCCTCGGTCTTATGGGTATTGTGCAACACCAGGTTGTCTACCCCATCGCCCATAGCAATAGGATAGTTGCTACCATACCAGTTGAGGCTCACGATGTTTGCCCCGATGATAGCAACGAGGATGAGCAACAGCCAGACCATCGTGCTTACCCACAGTTGTGGGGTATTTCTGGATTGGGTATCGTCCAATCGTCACCTAATAGCGTTTCCCGAAAATAGCGTATAACAACCTGCTAGGATAGACGAGGGGGGACTTTTTTGCAAATTGGAGCGAGGATAGGGGTGTGGCAGATATTTTTCCTCGTCACAAAAAGAGCCCCTGCCTTTCCCCCGCTCTCCCCTAGTTCCTGTTCCCATACATCCGCTCGTTAATACTCGCAGCTCGTTTGTTGGGACACGAGGCAGGGGATGAGGGGCAAGCCTGAAGACGTTATATGCAACAGCTCTACAACCAGACATACCATCTCATTACGGCTCCACCACCGATTCTGCTGCCCCCTCAACTGCGCTCAACGCATCCAACGCCACGGGCACTACCGGCTTGTACATCTCATTGATCAATACGACAACTGTTGTGCCGCTTTCTGGTAGGTAGGCCATGGTAGACTTAAAGCCGCTTAACCCACCGATATGCCCCCACACCTCATCAAAGCGCGTCTCCATGGGGGCTGCGCCCATAGTTGCCAATCCAAGAGCTTCAACATTGCGCGTAACCCCAAGCCCATACAAGGGATAGTTGGTCATAGCTGCATGGGGAAAATCTACCCTAGCAAACGTCAGCATTTGCCTTTGCATCTCTTCACCAAGCAGTGTGCCATTGAAGAGGGCTTGCAGAAAAGTCGCCACATCCTCGACGTTGGAGACGATACCGCCAGCTGCCCAAGCACACAAACTGGCATAGGTATAGTCATCTTTGCCAATATACCCATGCACAAACCCACCTGGTATTTCTTCGTAGTCTTCCAAAAACGAGTTTTCCATACCGAGCGGGGTAAAGATGCGGCGATGCAACTGTTCTGTCAACGGAGAGTCTGTCGCCTGCTCCACAACCATGCCTAGCAACAGGTAGTTGGTATTGGAATACTTCCACTTGCCAGGGGTACCGGGGGCAAAGTAGGGTTCTTTCGTTACGCCATAGGCGACCATCTCAGCCGGCGACCATACCCGCAGCGTTTCCTCACCAAAGTATTGTTGCTCAAATTGGTAGTCGAGATAGTCGTATAAGCCGCTTGTATGGTTGAGCAATTGGTGCAGGCTGATCTGGTCGCCATTGGGGACTGTCCCTGGAAGCCACTGCTCTACCGTGTCGTCTAGGCTGAGCACTCCTTCCTCTGCAAGCTGTAAAACCAATGTCGCCACATAGGTTTTCGTTAGACTGGCTATACGAAACCGTGCATCGCTTGTGACAGGTTGCTCCATCTCCCGATTTGCCAACCCACGGGAAGCTATCCATGTTCCTTGCCCAGGGGCATAGACATACATCACAATGCCGGCATGGGGCGGGTCTGCTGCCACTTGGTCTATAATCTGGTCAAGCTGTGCTGCCAACACCGGGTTTTGATAGCGCAGGGCGGGAGTGCGCTCGCGCTGCGAGGGGGTAGCTGTATGGGGTAAAGCAGCGGTGGGACGTGTAGCCGGTGTTGGCACCGGTGTTGGCGATGGGGGGCTAGGGGTGAGCAAAGGGTCACGAGTTGGTGTTGCTACCACAGGAGTTGGCGGTTGGGGGGAGCGAATAGGTTCCAACACTGCCTTGATGACCGTCGGTATCACCGTTTCTGGAGCGTCTGTTGGGGGGGGGGATGCTTGGGTTGTGCCCCGAACTCCACAACCACTCAAACAGAGCGTTACGAGGATAAGCAAAGCAAGCACCAAGCTATTAGGGGTCTTTCGCATAGGAGGGTATCCCTTACGGTTCATTAGGTTTCTTTTGTCCATCACGGGAAAGATAGTAGGTCATACTGTGGAGTACAACAATAGGGTCTATATCACGCACCCAAACGTAGTCCGGCACCTGCAAAATAACCGGCGCATAGTTTAAGATAGCCCGTACGCCAGATTGAACAAGCATGGTAGCAACCGGTTGTGCTTGTGGGGCTGGCACGGCGAGAATAGCCATACGCGCCCGTCTATCCCGCACAATAACCGGAATGCTCTCGTTTGGCAAGACGGTTAAACCACGATACTCTTGCCCAATAGCCGCCGGGTTGCTATCAAAAATAGCAACAATGCGTAGTCCCTTACTATAAAACCCATCATAGCTGACAATAGCCTGTCCAAGCCGCCCTACCCCTACGAGCACCATATGCCATTCTTGGTCTAGCCCAAGTATTTGGTTGATATGATGAAGCAGTTTCTTAACATCATAGCCGATACCTTGTTTCCCAAACTCCCCAAAGTAGGAAAGGTCTTTGCGTATCTGTGCAGAAGTGACATTGATACGGTTGCCCAGTTCCTGCGAGGAGACCGATACAATCCCCTCATCCAACAAATAACGTAAACTGCGAGCGTAGAGCGGTAATCGTCGTATCACGACATCGGGTGGTATAATCTGATCCACATGATTCCTCATTTGCCGGAATGTCTGGGTTGTGTACAGACTCCCGAACAGGTAAAGCATAATTGAAGATAACGCCACAAACACATGCAAGCATTGTGAATTGTATCACGTAAGGAGAACGCCTGTCAATTGGTTTTTTAGGGGCTAGTCCAGACAGTGGGATAATGGCTCTGCAAAGAGGTGGAGTTGCGTATTCACCTGGTCTATCCGCTCTTGTGCCATCACCTGATATTTGCTAATAAGCTCAACGCCGGTAAACTTGCGGGACAATTTACACGCAACAACACCAGTGGTACCAGAACCAGTAAAAGGATCAAGCACTACATCACCAACCCTTGTAGAAGCCAAAATACACGTTTCTACTAGCTTTTCAGGATAGACAGCAAAATGCACATCACGAAACTTTCCGAGGGGTATTTCCCATACAGTACGCTTATTTCTTCCCTTTGGATGAAAGGCTTGATCCCATCTCCCATTATGCAGATTAGCATTTCCAGCGTTTTTTCCCTGCTCTGGAGTACCCCCTACTTTCCCAAAATGGTTTCGCCCCCCTCGCATTCTGGTTTCATCGGTAAAGGTCCTATGTGGTTCTCTAATCGAGTCGGCATCATAGTAATAGTTGGGATTTCGTGCCAATAAGAAAATATACTCGTGGTCAATAGTCGGGCGATTCTTGATAGACGATGGCATAGCGTTCGGTTTATACCAAATAATGTCGCTCCGCAAAATCCATCCATCATCTTGAAGGGCTAAGGCAACTCGCCACGGGATACCCAACAAAGACTTCTCCCGATAAGTATCACCCAAATTTACCCAAAGCAAGCCATCGGGTTTGAGTTTAGGACGCAGAAGACGAAACACTGCGACTAGGGTAGAGACATACGTAACCGGGTCATCTTCCTGTCCAATCTCACAAATAGTTTCATGTTCAGCATATTTGCGATGTCCAAAGTAGGGAGGGCTAGTCACTATTGCCTGGAAAAAATCCATGGGGAGTTCTGGGGCAATAGCACGAATATCACCCAAAATAACCTTGTTTTCTCTGCTGTTATCCATTGGTACTGCCTGGTATCCCCCCCAAAAAAAACCTCCCGTAGCCACTACAGGAGGGAAGGTCTGACCATCAACCAACGCAAGAAACAGCCTATTGGACTACTCGTATATCCACGTATCCACATCGCGCTTCCAAGTAATAAGCTCTTCTGGACGGAAAAAGAGTGCCACTTCTTGCTCCCCATTTTCCGGCGAGTCGGAAGCGTGTATGAGATTACGCCCTACTTCCAACCCAAAGTCACCACGGATAGTCCCCATGGCTGCTGCTGATGGTTTGGTTGCCCCTACCGTATTGCGAACGGTCTGGATAACATCGCTGCCTACAAACACGGCAACCACAGATGGGCTAGACGTGATATACTGCACCAAACTGGCAAAAAAAGGTTTGCCTTCGTGGACAGCATAGTGACGCCGCGCCAACGCCTCATCAATCTGCATCATCTTCAACCCGGCCAATTTCAACCCCCGCTGCTCCAACCGTGTCAAAATAGGACCTACAAGCCCCCGCTGTACAGCGTCGGGCTTGAGGATAATGAGCGTCTGCTCCATACGTTTTGTTTAACCTCCTGCTATTATATGGGTACCGCTTCACCAATACGCTTCGCCGCTCTTCGCATTTCCATTTTTACCAAACCAAGATTAACCGTCCGCTGGGTAATTACCACCAAGATAAGCTCTTTTGCTTCCAGCACCAAAATGGAGCCTTCATGAGCATCTATGATGGCATCTATCAGCGTCCCTACGCCTATACGCTTGGTTGCTTTGTCTATCTCGCCAAAAACAGCCGCAGACATAGCCCCCAATATTTCAGCATCTTCTTCGTCAAGAAGGGTACTAGCAACAACTAGCCCATCCCTCCCAACAAGTAAACTGCCAATTACCCCATCCACCCGGATCAGGTCTTCAACGATCCGCCGCATAAACTTGCCTTTCATTCTGGCAAATATGAAGCCACTATTACAACAACTACTTACTAAAACGCAAGATTAGCTTAATTGTCCCTTATATGCTGCCATTCCTTCAGGAAATCGTTTTTGCTTGATGTACGTATCGCCTATCAGACGATAGAGCCGCTGCAACAACGGGGCATCGCTACTGGTCTTTGCCCATCCAAGGAGGTCTTCCAATACTTCGTTGAGCATCTCCCCCTGCTTGATAAGCAGTTGGTAATGGTACATAGCAGCATCATTATGTCCTTTTTCCATACCCATATGGGCAACGGCAAAGCATAACCCAAAGTTATCAGGTTCAGCTGCAAACTGCTGCATGAACATATCAAAATCTTCATCGCCCGTGGTTTGGCAGGTTTCCGCATCCTTGCCTTGCGCTTTTTCCTCTTGCAATGCTTCTTTACGCGAGACAAAACGCCGCTCACCACTCCGTTTGCCCGCTTCACCACCAGATTTTGCTGCTGGACGGGCAGGACGACCCCGTGAACTGGGAAGAGGTCGCTCACGTCGGGACGGACGGGTTAGCTCCTCTTCTTGTTCGGTTGGTGCTGGCTTCGGTGGCAATACGACCCGTGCTGGCTGTTCCTCTACCATATCATCTGGCTTATCCCATATATCGTCAAGCTCTTCTAACGGTGTTGGGACAAATGCCAAATCTTCTGGTGTTGGCTCTTTTTTCGTCTCTTCGGGTTCTGGATCGCGTGGCTTCGTTCGCTTAACCGTTGTTGCAGAGGCTATCTGATCCTCGGTAATATCAAACATATCGAGGTCTACATCGTCAAGCGCGAAGGGGTCTGATTCCGAAGCAGCAGGACGGGGTTTTTCTGGCATTTCGGCTCGAGCCGGCTGCGATGATGCACTAAAAGAAGCAAGCCCCCCAAGTTTGGCAAGGTCTTCATCAGAAAGCCCCAAACCTTCTGGCTCTGGTCTTTCATCTTGAGATGGAGCTTCACCAGAAGCATCTAGCCCAAGTAAGGCAATTTCATCCTCAGTCAATCCTAGCTCTGCTAGAGACAGTGGGGCTATTTCTGGCTCTGCTGCCGCTGGCTCTGCTGCCGCTGGCTCTGCTGCCGCTGGCTCTGCTGCCGCTGGCTCTGCTGCCGCTGGTGCTGTACCTCCAGCATCCAACCCCAACATCGTAATCTCTTCTTCCGATAACCCTAGTTCTGTCAACGATAATGGAGCTATCTCCATTTCATCGTCTGCAAATTCAATAGATTCAGGTTCTGGCTCAGGTTCTGGCTCAGGTTCTGGCTCAGGTTCTGGCTCAGGTT
>CAYPHM010000109.1:0-11230 GCA_964410555.1 uncultured Chloroflexaceae bacterium
GGGGAGGGGGGGATGCAGGGGGGGAGGGGGGGCTGGGGGAGGGGGGGATGCGCGGTGGGGGAAGGGGCTAGGGAATGGGGGGATGCACGGTGGGACGCGGGGCGAGGGGATAGGGGGAAGCACGGTGGGGGAAGGGCAGGGGATGGGGGGAAAGGCAGGGTATCTGCCACCCCTTGCGTTCTAGGGGGATCGAGGCTATAATTGATTTGGTATTCTAGCTATGCATAGCATAGCAGATGATACAGCCCGAAAGTACTAGCAGGAAAAGGAACCAGCGATGCCACAAGCATCTACTCAACACATCCTGGAAAAAGCTGCTGCCGGTGAACGGCTCTACTATGACGAAAGTTTGCATCTCTACCGTGAAGCTGATTTGCTGGAGTTGGGGATGGCTGCCAGAGCAGTACGCCAATTGCGCGTCCCAGGACGCATCGTCACCTATCTGGTAGACCGCAATATCAACTATACCAATGTCTGTACCACCCGTTGCCAATTTTGTGGCTACCACCGCCCACCGGGACACCCAGAAGCCTACGTGTGTTCCAAAACAGATTTGGCAACCAAGATAGAAGAATTAATCGAATGGGGCGGCACCCGTATCCTCCTACAAGGCGGACACAACCCCGCTCTTACCCTGCCGTGGTATGTTGACCTGCTCAACTGGCTACGCGATACCTACCCAACGATTGAACGGGATTGCTTTAGCCCATCAGAGATAGACCACATCGCCAAAGCCAGTGGGTTGAGCACCCGTGATGTCTTGCTAGACCTCCAAGATGCTGGATTGCAGGGGCTACCTGGTAGCGGTGCAGAAGTGCTAGATGATGAAATCCGAGACCGCTTCTCCCCCCGCAAGCTCAAAACTGACGCATGGCTCAAGATTATGCGCGAAGCCCAGGAAATTGGGCTAAATACCTCAGCCACAATGGTCATTGGGCTAGACGAAGCCCTAGAGCACCGCATGCGCCATCTGCAACGCATCCGTGATTTGCAAGATTATAGCCTACGCGAACATGGCAACGGCTTTATTGCCTTCATTTCCTGGACGATGCAATACAGCGAAACCTCCGCCCTAGGGAGCAACGGGCATAAAGAAAGCGTCACAGCGCACGAATACCTGCGCCACGCTGCCATAGCCCGTATCTTCCTAGACAACATCCTGCATCATCAAGTAAGTTGGGTTACGCAAGGTCCCAAGATAGGGCAGATTTCGCTTGAATTTGGCATGGATGATTTCGGCAGCACCATGCTCGAAGAAAATGTCGTCTCCGCCGTCAAGGGAGGGATGGCACCCAGTATGAGCGAAGCAGAAATCCATCGCTACATCAACAATGCCGGCTACACCCCCGCCAAGCGAGATACCGCCTACAACTTGGTTTACGTCTATGACTCAAGCGAGGAAGACCCCTACGCAGACATTCCAGTAACCAATGGGTCTGTCGAATCTGTCATTCGCACAATGGAAAGGGTATCTGCCCATACCAATTAAAGTACCAAGAACACCAGAGAGTAAAGGCAACACTGGTATCCTATGAACTTTGACGAAATCGCCTTTCTTCAAGCATTTGTCGCCATACCCTCGCCATCCTACCATGAGGCGCAGGTCGCCAACTTTCTCGCCACAACGATGGAGAATGTCGGTATAGCTGCCCACGTAGACGAAGTAGGCAATGCCATAGGCTGTGTGGGGACAGCAGGTCCGCTGGTCGTGTTGCTTGGGCATATAGATACCGTCCCAGGGGACATCCCGGTACGCATTGAGCAAGATACCCTGTATGGGCGCGGGAGTGTGGATGCAAAGGGGGCTTTTGCCACATTCGTCTGTGCCACAGCACGGGCGGTAGCCCAGGGAACCCTGGCATGCCGCGTAGTGCTCATAGGAGCCGTGGAAGAGGAGGTAGCATCCTCACGCGGCGCACGTCATATCACAGCCCGCTATGCGCCAGATTATTGCGTCATTGGCGAGCCAAGCCAGTGGGACAGAATAACCCTAGGCTACAAGGGGCGGCTGCTTGCCCACTATCGCCACGAACAAGCCGGCGCACACAGTGCCAGCGAAGGACAAGCCGCAGCAGAGTACGTCTGTGACTTTTGGCAAGCAGTACGTACTTGGGGCATACGCTATAACCAAGAAAAAGATCGTTTATTTGAGCAAGTGTCGCCCACGCTGCATACCATACGCAATGGCAGCGATGGTTTGTACGATTGGGCAGAAGCCACTATTGGACTGAGACTCCCCGAAGCCCTGCCACCAGAACAGGTTGCAGCAACGCTGCAAGAACTAGCAGGAGTAGATGGGAGCGTCAGTTTTGACGAACAGTGTCCAGCCTTTCGGAGCCAACGCTCAACCAAGTTAGCGAATGGATTTGTCCGAAGTATACGGACAGTTGGCGGCAAGCCGGGATTTGTGCATAAAACGGGAACATCCGATATGAACATCGTAGGTCCCGCATGGCATATTCCCATGGTTGCCTACGGACCAGGAGATTCCCAACTTGACCACACGCCAAACGAGCATGTAGTCCTAGACGATTATCGGCGGGCGATAGCTGTTTTGACGGGGGTTCTTGAGCACATCGCATAAGTAGGTAAAAAAAGGTAAAGAAGACTCGACAGATGGGTGAGCCTGTGTTATGCTTATAACGACTTGTATCTACAAGGAGAACGCTTTATGAGCAGCGATATGAAAAGTCTTTTAGGGCGTTTTCGCGTTCTTGAGAGCGTAGAGTTAGCTGCCGTCGTTGCTCATGACGGATTGTTGATTGAAAGTTCTGCCCTTCCAGGCGTAGATGTGGATGCCATCTGTGCTGTCGCCTCGCAAGGGATCGCCATGGCGGAAGCCCTGGGGCGCGAGATAGACAAAGGCGATGCAGCCCAGATAATCCTCGAATATGACTTCGGGGTTGCCCTGCTAGAAACGATCAATCATGAGGCGATGCTCTTATTGGTCACTGGAGCACGCGAGGAGCTGGGATACCTCCGCTTTCTCGTAGCACTCCACCGAAACGAATTGGCTGAAGCGTTAGAAGCAATTTAGCAGCGAATGTGTTATAATTGCTTCATAGGTTGAAGTTCGAGATTACGACTATGGAGACACAAGGCAGGTGACGATGGATCCACAACTCACAAGCTTGATCGTACCCACGGAAGAGATCGCGCAAATTGAGGAATGCCTGAATCACCTGGTTGAAGATACTGGCGGCAACTACTCTCTGCTTCTGGATAAGAGCGGACAGGTCATTGCTTCAGAAGGTGATGGCAGTCGTCAAGATATAACCGCCTTGGGTGCGCTAATCGCAGGGACATTCGCCTCATCACGCGAAGTTGCCAAGCTCTTGCGCGAAAAGGATTTTCGGATGCTCTTTCAGCAAGGGGTAAGGGAAAATATCTTTATTGCCCTTATTGAAGAGCAGTGGATTCTGTGTGTCATTTTTAATAAAGGCACACATATTGGTTTGGTCAAAGTATTGACCAAAAAAGCCACTGATGAACTGGCAGCCGTGTTGGATCGAGTACGGCATCAGCACAAAGCACGAGATGAAGTCCTCGGTTCGTCTTTCCGCACCTCTATGGAAGATACGATTGATCTCTTGTTTCGTGACTGATAGCTGGAAGGGTACCGGCGTGCATAATGCCTGCCTGAAGGGGCTTGTACATGGAATGTAGGGCGTTTGCGTGTTGTCGGATGTTCGAGGCTAGATGCTGACAGGTACCGATTCATTGGCGGAAACGTAAGGATCGGGTAGTCGAATAATTCTGTTCTGGTAAAGGTATTCTGTTAGGTAGGTAAGCGGGAACATTTATGGCTCTGATCAACGTTGCAGCACGCGAGATACATTGCAAAATCGTCTATTACGGTCCTGGTATGTGTGGCAAAACAACGAACTTGCAATATATCCATGGACAGGTTCCGCGTGATGCGAAAGGTGATTTGCTCTCTATTGCAACTGAAACCGAACGCACATTGTTTTTTGATTTTCTCCCCCTCGATTTGGGGAAGGTACGCGGGTTTCAGACGCGGTTTCACCTCTATACTGTCCCTGGACAGGTGCTCTATGAACGCACCAGGGTAGCAGTATTGAATGGTTCGGATGGGGTAGTGTTTGTTGCAGATTCTCAAAAAGATAAACTTGAGGAAAATATCAAAAGCCTGAAAGAATTGGCGGTCAATATTACCCGCCAAAACAAAAAGTTTCAGGAGTTCCCCATAGTCTTACAATACAACAAACGCGACCTCCCTACGGCGTTGCCGGTCCAAGTCTTAGACAAATACCTCAATAGTATGAATTGGACTCGGTTTGAAGCAACCGCTCCAACTGGCATGGGGGTATTTGATACATTGAAAGCTATTAGTAAGCTCGTGATTAGTAAGCTATAGCCTATGAAAGCTCTTGCGGGAGACCTTCAGGAGTTCCCCCTAACGGATATTATCCAATTGGTGGACCTCAGCAAGAAAACGGGTTCGGTAGAAATTGAGGGACTTCGCGGTTCTAAAGTCTTTAAGGGCCGCATCTACTTTCGTGACGGAAAAATTATCGGTGCGGAAATGCCCGGTCACACGCCACTAGATGCGGTCTATACTTTTTTTACCCTCACGTCTGGTCCCTTCCAATTCCATGATAATGTCGTCATTGATACACCGACGATTACTGTCAGTAATGAGGTCATTATCATGGAAGGCATTATGCGACAGGATGTGTGGCAAGAACACCAGGATGATGAAGAAACCGGTCCCTCGCTAACGATGGTCCCGCGGCTTGTGCCCAACCCAACTTCCGGGTCATCAGACATTAATTTGCAAGCCGAAGAATGGCGCGTCCTGACCATGGTCAATGGCAAAAATACTGTCGCCCAAATAGCCCAACGCAGTGGGCTAGGCGAAGGACGTACTGGCGAGATTATCAGCGAGCTGCTGTCTAGCGGATTGATTGAAGAACGCCCTGAGTCAGAGGAGCCAGAATAGTGCGTGTCCTTATCAGTGTATCCAACAAAGTAGGTATAGAAGATTTCGTCCGCGGCTTGACTGATCTTGGCGCGTCTATCGTCTCTACGGGGAATACGCAGCGGATGCTGGCTGAAGCTGGCTTTACCGTGGCTTCGGTACAAGAGGTCACTGGCTTTCCTGAAATCCTGGGGGGGCGCGTCAAAACGCTGCATCCTGCCATTCACGGTGGCATCCTTGCCCAGCACGACAAGCCAGAACACCAACAAGAATTGACAGAACACCACATCAACCGATTTGATATGGTGGTCGTCAATCTCTACCCCTTTGTGGAGACTGTCGCCCGTCCTGATGTTACCCTAGCAGAAGCCCTAGAGAACATAGACATTGGCGGCGTGGCACTTATCCGTGCTGCCGCAAAAAATTACCCCTCAGTGGTTATCGTCGTAGACCCTTCGGATTATGCCACGGTGATGGCTGCCCTACGCGAGTATAATGGCGAAGTTCCCGAAGATCTGCGCCGTTGGTTGGCTGCTAAAGCCTTCTCGCACACGGCATCTTACGACACCGCTATTGCAGGGTACTTGAGTGATAGCACCGCTATGCCCCAAAAGCTGACGCTGGCGTGGGACTACGCGCAGGATATGCGCTATGGCGAAAATCCCCACCAACAAGCCGCACTGTATGGCTCGTTCTTTAGCTTCTTTGAAAAACTGCACGGGAAAGAACTCTCCTACAACAATATTGTAGATATAGCCGCTGCCCAAGCTGTCGTTGAGGAGTTTCTCCCCGAAGAGGGGGTCGCGCTCTCCATCATCAAGCACACCAACCCCTGTGGCGTGGGGATTGGCAAGACGGCTGTTGAAGCATGGGAGCGGGCGTTTGCCACCGATAGCCAATCGGCATTTGGCGGCATTGTTGCTGTCAATGCTCCCTGCGATTTGGTATTGGCAAAAGCCATTGACGACATCTTTACCGAAGTTCTCATTGCCCCATCCTATGATGATGATGCCCTCGCACTGCTCCGCAAAAAGAAAAACCGTCGGCTTTTGCTCCTCAAGCAACCGATACGTGCAGGCAATCGCTGGATGATACGGAGTGTTCCTGGCGGAGTGCTGCTCCAAGATGTTGACAACGGCTCACTAGACGATGAGACGTTCACTGTCGTGACGAAACGCTCCCCCACTGACGAGGAAGAGCAAGCGTTGCGCTTTGCGTGGCGGGTTGCTCGCCATGTCAAGTCTAATGCCATTGTCTATACCAGCACCGACAGGACACTTGGTATTGGTGCAGGGCAGATGAGCCGCGTAGATAGCTCATATATGGCAGCACACAAAGCAGAACAAGCGGGGCTATCGCTCAAAGGGTCGGTAGTTGCCAGTGATGCTATGTTCCCCTTTGCCGATGGGGTAGAAGTTGCTCTCCAGGTGGGCGCAACGGCTATTGTCCAACCGGGTGGCTCCGTTCGAGACAAAGACGTTATTGCCGCTGCCGATGCAGCAGGTGCTGCGATGGTCTTCACCGGCTATCGCCACTTCTTGCATTGATACTGATATTGATACTGCATGGCAGAATAGCGACAATTACAGCACAATCAACATTCGTCTATCGGGTGACAGGGTGCAGAGATAGCGGGTACAGGAGGCACCGCACCCCCATGTCGTCAGTCCCCGTCTCCCCTCTCGTAGTATCCAAGTAGGTGTACTATGCCCATATTTGATTCACAAGGTCTCATACCCGTCATTGTTCAGCATGCCACAAGTGGCGAGGTGCTGATGCTTGGCTACATGAACGAAGAAGCCCTTCGTATTACCCTAGAACAGCAGCGGGTGACATTTTGGAGTCGTAGCCGCAACGCTTTGTGGACGAAGGGCGAAACGAGTGGAAACTGGCTCCGCTTGGTTGAAGTGCGGCAGGATTGTGACGGCGATACGCTGCTCGTCCGCGCTCAACCTGCGGGACCTACCTGCCACACAGGCCGCGAAAGTTGTTTTCACCGTGACCTGCGTGGTGAGACTATGCAGCAGCGCGTACCGCTTGTACGTGTCCTTGCCCATCTGGAGGCGTTAATCCAACAGCGCAAACAAGAACGCCCGGAAGATTCCTACACCTCCCGCCTGTTGAACGGGGGGGTAGACCGTATCGGTAAAAAGATAGGTGAAGAGGCAGCCGAAGTTATCATTGCAGCTAAAAATGGGTCTGCCAGCGAGTTGACCTATGAAATGGCTGATTTGCTCTACCATTCCCTGGTCTTGTTAGCAAGCCAGGATGTACCGCTTGAGGCGGTATGGGAGGAGTTGATAGGTCGTGCTACATCATCATGAAGAGACGATGGCGGGGTTGGGTGAAGCACCAGCAATGATGCCGCTTGCCCCGACTGTTCGTGGTCCACGGCTTTTGGTGGGAGACAGTGATTCTGCGCTCCTCGTTTCGCTGTGTGCCACGTTTGACGATAACGGACGGATTGTGAAGGCAACTGACCAAGAAGAGATTGTCCAGTTGCTTGAGTCAGGGATGTTTGATGCCTTAATCGTTGGCTTGCACCAAGATCAAGCGATTGACCAACAATTGTCGCTCATTAAGCGGGTACGACAACTTGCGCTTGAGGTGCCAGTGATTGTGGTGGTTGATAGCCAAAGCCACAATGTACGCAGCCTCTCCCGCGTCCTCACCCGTGCGCTCCACCTGGGTAT
Source organism: uncultured Chloroflexaceae bacterium (assembly GCA_964410555.1). Lineage (GTDB taxonomy): Bacteria > Chloroflexota > Chloroflexia > Chloroflexales > Chloroflexaceae > JAAUSY01. Next base: position 7,636 of record CAYPHM010000109.1, read on the forward strand.
TCAAGGGTTGCTCACGCTGCCCCTGGAACACGACGAGGTGCAACAGACGGTGCAAGATGCCATCGCTGGCTACCAGAGTGAAGTTCGCTCCCGCTGGCAGATGATCCAGCAGCTGGTGCAGACGGAAAAATTGGCGACAGCGGGGCGCATTGTGGCATCGCTTGCCCACGAGATGAACAACCCGCTACAAGCCCTACACAATGCCCTGCACCTGCTTGGCAAACGCTCGTTTAATGGGCGCAAACGCCATCAGTATCTCCAGATGGCGCAAGAAGAGGTGGGTAATCTCATCCGTATTGTGCGCCGTATGATTGACCTCTACCGCCCTGCCACCGAGGGCATGCGCCTGACCAATATGCATAGCATCCTAGAAACGACCCTCAATCGGGTGGACAAGGAACTCCATACCAGCAATGTGCGGGTGCTGCGGGAGTGGTACCCCCGGCTGCCAAAAGTCTTTGCTATTGGTAATCGGCTCAAGCAGGTGTGTACCGACCTGATAACCAACGCGATCCAAGCAATGCCCCATGGCGGCACACTGACCATCCGCACCTACATGACCAATGGGACAGAGTATCAGGTCAATGCGGGGGTTGAGTTTCTCCCCACGGGGACAGCGGGACACCAAATCAAGGGGCCATCTGTGGTAGTCGAGATTAGCGATACTGGCTCTGGCATAGCCGCCGATGCGCTCCCCCGGATATTTGAGCCGTTCTATACCACCCGCTTTCACGCTACGGGGCTAGGGTTGGCGATAAGCTATAGCATTGTTGAACAGCATCAAGGTGAATTGTCGGTAAGTAGCTCAGAGGGGCAGGGGACAACAGTACGGCTTCGTTTACCCGCCGCAACGTAGCAGCAGGGAATAGGACAACGCCAGCAGTAGGCTAGACAAAAAATAGTAAGAAAGTGGGAGTCGCGGAAGTGCGGTTCCAGAAGGCTGAGGCTGCACTTGCAGCCTTTTTTTGTCCCATGAAACAGCAGCCCCACGCCCCTTTGTCGGGCGGGGGCTTGCATGACTGAATAGACGGGTAAGGCTTCCTGGTGGCTTACCTTGATATACAAAAAGAATAAGTGCTTGTTGTTCCTGATACATGCTTACGGTAATGTTAGCCTTCTCCGGGCTAGGTGAGCGTTCTGTCTTTTACGATAGTGGTTGCTCCGCCGAAAAGCGTTGCGTACTTCAGCAAATTCATCTTCTGCCACAACAAAACTCTGAAGTCCACGCCGTAAAATAATACCATCTGAACAATGCGTGGTGTGAAAATGGTTGGGCACTTGTGGCAAATAGTCCGCATAGATACGCAGCACATCTATGATACCATGTAACCAGTAGGCTTGGGAGTCTTCGAGGGCACTGTTCAGGGTCTCTAACGTAGCTATTGCCTGCTGTACCAAGAGATGGGGATCATCGTAGGTATCGTTGGGTTGCTCTCCACTATGGTACTCGTATCTCTGGATGTCTCTACACATAGGCTACCTCACTTTAGGAGGTAAGCGACCAGGGTCTCGTAATCAAGTATGTATCAAGCCTGTTATGGTAAACGACAAAAGCGGCAAAATGTTACACGCGAGGAATATTCCACAAGGAGAAGCAAGGTTGTAACATATGCGGGAGTTGATCGTTATAGTGATGAAACAAGGTAAAAGGTTCAAGGACCAATGCATATGTTCAGTGGTGAAAAGGGGCAATTGATGATCTGGCCGTTCGGCACTCGCAAACAGCAACGACCAGAAAAGGAAGCAACGCCACCACTGGAGTCGTTGGGGGACTCGGCATTGATTAGCCGAGCACGACACCGCGATACTGTCGCCTTTGGGGTCTTGTATGAACGTTATGTTGATCGTATCTATCGGTACATTGTCTACCGCACGACCAACACAACTGTTGCTGAAGACCTCACGGCTGAGGTTTTCCTGAATGCGTGGAGAACCATAGAACGGTATGAAGATCGCGGATATGCATTTAGTACCTGGTTATTGCGGCTGGCGCATAATGAAGTGACAGACTATTATCGCACCAACCGCCATGATGTCTCGCTGCCCGAAGTGGAGTTACAGCTGACATCTTCCATGCCGGAACCAGAGGAATTTGTGGAGTTGCAGGGAGATCAAAAGACACTGATCGCTGCATTAAAGCAACTCCCGGATGAGTGGCGGCAAGTGGTATTATTACGTTTTGTCGAGGGGCTGCCGTTTGATGAAGTGTCTGCTATTGTTGGGAAAAGTAGCGGGGCATGCCGGGTGATACAACACCGGGCTTTGGGGCGGTTGCGGGAGCTTCTGGTTGTAGAGGAGAGTACAAGTGGGTCGTCGTCAGTTTCCTGAACATGAGCACTTTCACGATTCCGATCTGACAGCGGAAGAACGGGAACTGGTGCAACGCCTTGCCACATTGCAAAGGTTGCGTCCTTCATCAACGTTTCGGCGTATGACTCGAGTCCGATTGGAAACGTACATTGCTGAAGAAAAGCAGCTGCAGGCTGTGCAGCAAGATACTGCCCTTGCGCCTGAAGAGCAAGAGATGGCAGGGCAACTGGCATCGTTGCATGCGCTGACTCCCCCTGCAACAGTACGCCGCTCCGTTCGTAGCCAATTACATGCCCGTATGGTTACGAGCAAGGGTATCTCCTCGCGCAACAATGGACGTATGCAACAACCCCTTCCTGCCGTCCCTCGTGTCTCACGTTCCCCCCGGCTGGTTTTCCAAATGGTTACGATAGCGGTAGCTCTGGTGATGCTGCTGCTTATTGGCACCGGCTATGCCACGGCTCGTAGTATGCCGGGAGATAATCTCTACCCATTCAAGCGGGGCTTGGAATATTTCCATGTTTCTATTACCCCGCCGGATAAACGCCCAGAGTTGAAGCTGCGGTTAGCCGACAAGCGGCTAGGCGAGTTGCAATACCTCGTTGAGCAAGATGCCAATGATTCTCGCGTGATGGTTGCTGTGCAAGAGTATAGCAAATCTGTCGAGCAAACGGTGGATACCGTCTCTGCAACCCATAATACACGGGTTGTGGGGTTGGCAGCAAATACCCTCAATACCCATTCAACCGTGCTAGCCGGGCTATCTGATAAAGTACCGCCAGCAGCCCAAACTGCTTTGAGACAGGCTGAGGATTCGAGCAAAAAAGTACAACCTGAAGGACAACAGCGTAGTGCTTCACAGACTGCTGCTCCCACCCCAACAAATACGAGCACAACACCAGAAGCATTGACCCGTCCCACCATACGGGTATTGTTGCCGATGGTGCCAAATCCCAACCTTGCTACTGTGACTGCGAAGGCGCAGCAACAGCAGCAGGAAACTGCATTGTCCACAGCATCGCCCACACAGGATGCCCAAGAGGTCACGCCTGCTGTGGCTGATTCACAAGAACAAGGGCAAAAAGTTACAGCGGAAGCAGACAATGAAACGATGATAGCAACTTCGTGGCAGCTGTTGCAGACTGCCGAGGTGCCGTCTACGCCTATCCGTATGCCAACAGATAGGTCGAAATCAACAGATACTGCTGTTGCAACCCTGCCAGATGCATTTGTTGTTGCCAAAACTCCCTTTGCTCCCCCAACGAGAGAGCCACCAACGGCAACT
>CAYPHM010000109.1:11330-16072 GCA_964410555.1 uncultured Chloroflexaceae bacterium
GCCACGCCGTCTGCCACGCCGTCTGCCACGCCGTCTGCCACGCCGTCTGCCACGCCGTCTGCCACGCAAACACCGACATTCTCACCCACCACCACACGGGTACGGGAAACAGCACCATTGACGCGCACGGGGGAACTGACGCGCACGGATGAACTTTCCCGCACGGACGAACTTTCCCGCACGGGCGAACTGACGCGCACGGGCGAACTTTCCCGCACGGGCGAACTGACGCGCACGGATGAACTTTCCCGCACGGACGAACTTTCCCGCACGGACGAACTTTCCCGCACGGATAACGTGCTTAAACCCGACGAGACCAAAGATGGTCGAGAGAAAGACAATGATGATCGGGATGAACGCGAGGACAAGCTAGACGAGCTAGACGAGCTAGACGAGCTAGACGAGCTAGACGAGCTAAAGGATGAACGCGAGGACGAAAACAAGGACGAGCGCAAAGACGAACCGATACAACAAAATGCTGTGCCAAATGGGGATACTGATGGGAATAACGGGAGAGGTGCGCCTGCGAACAGCGAGGGCAAGACAACAGATGAGCCTACAGATAGACGAGACGGGGAGGAGCAGCGGGATCAAGAATCGAGTGACACGGACGATACAGAAGATAACGCTGCCGGTGATGCGGTTCCAGACAATACAACTCCATTACCCATTGAATCTTACAATGGCAATAGCGAGCCAACCAACGCTTTCACGGATACCAGCGATCTAGACCTAGAGCAAGATTTGGGGGAACCATTACCGTAGAAATGGGGGATGTACCGTTACTCTTCACTAGGTTTTTACCCGTCTTGTCGGAGATCTCTGCCTGTCATCGGTGTTCATTGGTGTTCATCGGTGTTGCCCTCTGGTTGAATTTGCCCGGAATCGCCGGTTGGTCACGTTGACCTACCCTTGTAAGGAACGGGTAAAGGGGAGAGGGTAAGGCTATATTCACTGGGTTGGGACTGGAGCCAGTTGTGTTATCGCCTGCATAGCCGCCCGTTCTCGGCTCTGCATCATCGTTTCGTCCTCATTCCCCCGCTCATGATCATACCCTAACAAGTGTAACACCGCATGCACCACGAGAAAAGTTAGCTCGTGCTGGTTGCTATGCCCATAGGCAGTAGCTTGGGCACACACCCGCTCATAGGAAATAGCAATATCACCAAGATAGTGTGGCTCTTCTTCTGCTTCCATTGGCGCAGCTACAAATGGTGAATCTTCATCTTCGTTCTGCTCATTGGCAAAAGAGAGCACATCGGTGGGGGCATCTTTGCCGCGATAATCGCGGTTGAGACGGTGCAGCGTGGCATCATCCGTAATCAATACTCCTACTTCTATCGCCTCCGCTACTTGCTCCTGTTCAAGCACTGTCGCTACCGCTTGCTCAATACGTGCGGTATCTACCGCCGCAGAGAAGGGTTCATCTACCTGAATTTCCACAATCAGCATACTGATACCTCCACATTATGGTATTGGTTACTCCCCTTACAAAGAAAGATAGCTCGTAAAACCCCCTAGCTTTCCAGGGTTATGGCAAAGTCCGGGCTGCCCTGGTACCCTGCCTCTTCCCCCACTGAGGGGAGAAGGGGGGCAGGGAGAGAGTTATGGTTCCCCCTCGCCCTGGAATGGGAGCGGGTACAGGGCGATCAAAAAAGGCTATAATCCCTATATCATTATATCATGGAGCGACTTTGCCATTACCCCAACGGCAACGCCCCCACCGCGTCTAGCTCCCCCATAATGCGCTGTGTCTCACCCAACGCAACAACCATCCGCATGTAGTGCAGTGTGTCGTCAAAGGAGAGGGTGCGCCCCTTGCGGTCCTTGAGCCACTTGTGCAATGGTTGATAGCCGCCTATTTGCATCTCCCACACCGCCGCGGTTATGCCCCCAAAATAGCGTCCCCCGCCGAGCATCACCTGCCCCCGTTGGGCATCATACGTCACCTGCTCCACAGTCCCTAGCGTCACATCATGCTGCGTTACCCCATACTCGTTAGGCTTGACCAACAGAGCACACCCGCCTGCGCCCCCGACCCCGCCACTACCCGGTAGTCGTAGCAGGTGCAGGTCAACCAGCGTTGCCCCATACTGCGCCAGGGTGGTAAAGAGGGTGGTATCGCTGGTAAGGGGGATACGGGGAAAGTCTATCTTGAGAAACTCGGCATAGCGGGAGCGATAGGTGGGGGTATGCAGCAGGGCATAGGTGTAGTGGAAGACATCTTCGGTACCAACGGTAGTAGACAGGTCGCCTGTGCCATCGGGTATAAACGTCAACCCCAACTGCTGCTCAATAGCAGTAATGAAGGCGGCGGCGAGGTTGGGGCGGCGACCATTGTCGTGGTCAAACAGCAAGGGGTTGTTATGCCCATTGGGGTAGAGGTAGAGGGGAAAAAGATAGCTTGTCCCCTTGTTACTGAGGGTTACACGACAATCTACCAAACCATCAGTGAGCAACACATGCGAAAAATGCTCTTCAGCTACCTGCCTCACCGTCACTAACCCAAGATTAGCCCCGGTGAGCATATGGTGCATAATTGCTGTGCGGGGACGTTCAACAATCGCCGGGTGATAATAGCAATATTGTACATCAAACGGGCGATAGACACATTGGCGAATATACGATTGCCAAGATGGATCGGCAGACAATGCTTGCCGTTGTTTGTGCAATTTTACCTCGTCTATATCAGCCAAGTTATACCGTTGTTGGATAACTGCATCAGGAATGGTAAGATTGCCCATATCCCCAATACGGGTTTCTAACGATTGTCGGTTTTGGTCAAAAGCAAAGTGATCACGATGGCTCTTAATGCCAGAAGCATGTGTTAAGAAGATGTCTGGTATCTTCCACCCCCGCTCATATTCTGGCAACAGTGCGGTATCCTGTGGCACAAACAGATACCACGGCGATGTTGGCTCCAGTGGTTGCCAATCGGTAGAGGTGACATCCTGTGCCATCAGTGCCGCATACTTCGCATTCCGCTTGCCCCACAGGTCTGCGTAGTAGACAGTAGCAGGTACCGTGCCATCACTATTGCTGGTCTTGACAAAAATACCAATTGCTACCCCCTGCTGAATATCAAACACGTTTTCGTCAGGGGTGCCGTCAGGCGCACGCTCCTTCTTGCGGCTATTGCCATGTATGTTCACCACATAGATAGTATCAAATGCATACAGCAAACTCTCCCGCATGCCGCGAAACGTGGGGTTGTCGAGGTAGCCATGATTGCTAATGAACGCCAGTATCCCCTCCCCCGTTTGGGTAATGCGATACTGCCCAAACCGCAGGAATTTCACGTAGTCATCCTGTAGCCCTTTGGGGTTGCGCTCCCCCAACGGCTCCCCATCTACCGTGTAGTAGTCCCGCACGAGCGTACCAATCCACTCGCCGGTATTCACCGACTCGTAGGAATAGGGGGGATTGCCCAACACGACCATCACCGGTTTGGTGTGCTTGACGGCATCTGCCGCCTTGCCCTCCTCGGCGATAAACTGAGCAAACGGGAGCGGTTGTTGTCCGCTTGGGGCATCAGATAGCGCATTGGTCAGGTAGATACCCAACCGCTCACTGCTCCCAAACTGGTACCCAAGCTGTTGCAATAACATACTCAATTTCAAGTGGGCTATGGTGTAGGGTGCCATCAGCAGTTCAAAGCCAAATAGTCGTGGCAGCAGCTTATCGGGCACATACTGATTCCACGTTCGCTCCATCCCCATACCTGCCAGCGTAGTGAAAATATGCTGCACAACCGCATGCAGAAAGGTTGCCGTGCCAGTTGACGGATCAAGGATCATCGTTTCCCCATCTGCCAATCCCAGGGGTTTGTGTAGGTGTGTTTGGAGCAGGTGATCTACTGAGCGCACCATGTAGCTCACCACTGGCTCAGGCGTGTAGTAGACCCCACGCATTTCACGGGTTTTGGGGTCATACGCCGCGAGGAAAGTCTCGTAGAAGTGGACAACGGGGTCTTCCTGCTTGGTTGCCTTGCCAAAGTCTTGTAACACTGCCGCCATATCGGTATGTTCTAGCAAGCGGGCGCAGTCGTCTACTAACCAGGCAATACGCGCATCAAGTTTGGGGGATGCCACATAAAAAAAGAGGTTCTGTAATAGGGGAATAGTAGGGAGAGCTTGGGTCAGGGTGTAGCGGGTGAAGGATGACGTATCGGGTGTCGTTACCCGTGCGGCAAATAGCCCATACACCAGCGTTTGTGCGTACATATCCGCAAACTCCGCGGCAGTAATAGTCGGGAGCAGCGTTTGTCGAAAGGCGACAAATTGGGTGTACAATGTCCCCCGCTGCCCCTCGTTGTTTAGTATGGTGGTGATACCCTCTGCAAGTGAGCGGGCATAATGGGCAAGGTGTTGGGCTAGAACATTTGGCGTAGCAATGGTACTCATTAGGGAATTGTAGCATAGGTTTCCTAAACAATGTCTGAGCAAATTCTCACCACAAAGGCACAAAGATTGTAAAGACTCTTGCTCGGAACTCCTGCCCGACTCTGTGTCTCCGTGTCTCCGTGGTAAGCATTTGCCCGGTAAACCTACCCCAACGGCAACGCCCCCACCGCGTCTAGCTCCCCCATAATGCGCTGTGTCTCACCCAACGCAACAACCATCCGCATGTAGTGCAGTGTGTCGTCAAAGGAGAGGGTGCGCCCCTTGCGGTCCTTGAGCCACTTGTGCAATGGTTGATAGCCGCCTATTTGCATCTCCCACACCGCCGCGGTTATGCCCCCA
>CAYPHM010000110.1:0-15873 GCA_964410555.1 uncultured Chloroflexaceae bacterium
GGGAACCGGGCAGGTGTTCCCCCTCGCCCTGGGATGGGAGCGGGGGCTAGGGGGAAAGAGTCGCTCCGGGCATACCCCCCATCCCCTACCCCCTTCCCCCACTACGCGGGAGAAGGGGAACCGTGGCAGGTGTTCCCCCGCGCCCTGGGATGGGTAGGGGATGGGGGGGGATGACCGAACTTTGCAATCGCCCTGGTTAAGATAAATAGGCAACGCATTGTTGCCTTGATAAAAAAGGCTATCTATGCTACATTTGAAAGAATTAACGGTAATCTGTAAGGATGTCCTAACATGTCACTTGGTATTGTTATACTCGCTCCTGAAGGTATTGTATTGGCGGCGGAGAGCAGAGTAACACTTAGTACTCGGACCAATAATCCTGTTCTAGTCAACTTTGATAATGCAACAAAGGTGTTGTCATTCAGTCGCCCAAATAATTGGGTTGGTGGTGTAACCTATGGTCTTGCTGGTATTGGACTACGCACTGCACATAGCTATATTCCTGAGTTTGAAGCCAGTTTGCCAAACAATCGTCTGACAGTTAAAGAATTCACGCAACATTTGAGTAGTTTTTTTGCCCGACAGTGGGAAGAGGAAATGTCGTCCAGTTATGATGGATTAGATATGACGTTTGTTGTTGGTGGATTTGATGACGGCGACCCCTACGGGCAGGTCTACCAATTTGATATACCAAGTAAACCTGAACCAATACAACAACAAGTAAAAGGAGAGTTTGGTATCACTTGGGGAGGACAAAGAGATGTTGTTGATCGTCTTATCCAGGGATTTGACCATCGGGTTATGACGATACTAGAGCAAACTTGCAATCTTACGGAAGAGCAAAAAGTCCATGTACAAGAGGAATTACAAAGCCTTCAGATGCAATTGCCTCTAGCAGCAATGCCATTACAAGATTGTGTTGATTTGGCTATTTTCTTTATCAGAACCACTATTTCGGCTCAACAATTAACTGTTGGTATTCGTGGGTGTGGGGGAGCTATAGATGTTGCAGTAATTACTCGTCGCAAAGGGTTAGCGTTTATCCAAAGGAAAGAAATTACTGGAGAAGGGGGAATAACGAACCAACTCTCCTATCTCAAAGACATAGAGCAGATTACCCGAAGAATAGCTGATAGTATTGGTGGTATTGACAACTAAAAGGATAAAACTTATGAAAATGATTGCTTTTGGTGAGTATACTATACCTCCACCTTCAAAGAGAACCACAGCAAGCTATCGGGCTTTTAGTTGGGAGCATCTTCGTAAACTTGGTTGGGATGTACGATATATTGAACCAAAACTCCCTATTAACTTTCCTGCTAAACATGTGCAAGAGAAGAAGATAGGTGATGATTCATCTTCCACAGTTGATGATGATTTCGTGGCTATTGTTGAAGAGATTATTGCTAATCGTACATGAAGATACTGGTACACCCATTTTGCCCGAATCTCTGCGTCTCTGCGTTCTTGTCGGGAACTTGCCCGGTGCTCGGTTCCCCTTCTCCCGCGTAGTGGGGGAAGGGGCTAGGGGATGGGGGGCTGTCCAGACTCTGTGTCTCTGTGGTGAAAAGCTCCTGACTACCCCACCCCCGCCAGCACCCGCCGCACCACCGACGGTCCCTCGTAGATAAGCCCGGTATACACCTGGAGCAGCGATGCCCCGGCATCCACCATGCGCCGCGCATCGTCTGCACTAGCTATGCCGCCAACGCCAATAATCGGCAGGGTGTTGTTCGTCTCACGCGCCACAAAGCGCACCACCTCTAACGCCCGTGTTGCCAACGGACGACCACTCATCCCACCGGTCTCGCAAAAAGTGAGCGGTGTCCCATCCCCCACGCGGGTAGTGTTCGTGGCGATGATGCCGCTAACATTGTGCTGCTGGCATACGTCAAGCACATCGAGAATCGCCTCGTTGGTCAGGTCGGGGGCTATCTTGACAAAGAGTGGCTTACGCTCCCCCGCTGCCGATGATAGCTGCCCCATCTCCTGTTGCAGCGTTGCGAGTAGCCCATCGAGGTGATCGCGTTCTTGCAGCGTCCGTAAGCCGGGCGTATTGGGGGAGCTAATGTTGATAGTGAAGAAATCACCATAAGGGTAGAGCGTTCGGAGTGAAGCGCAATAATCGGCTATCGCGCCGTCTAGTGGAGTACGCCGCGATTTGCCCAAGCTAATGCCAATGGGAATATCTAGCGGGGGAGTCTGTGCCAGTTGGGTTGCCATAGCCGCAGCACCAGCATTGTTAAACCCCATACGGTTGATCAACCCATCGGCAGCCGCTAGACGAAAGATACGTGGGCGAGGATTGCCAGGTTGGACATGCCAAGTGACAGTCCCCGTCTCAACAAAGCCAAAGCCCATCGCCGCCAGCGCAGGCAGGGCGACTCCATCTTTATCATAGCCGGCGGCTAACCCCACCGGGTTGGGGAAGCGTAGCCCGGCGATAGTCTGTGCCAACGCAGGGTTGCGGGTGGGGGCAGCCCAGGTATGGCGCAGCAGCGAAACCAAAAACGGCGCACGGCTTATCCCCCCTAGCAGGGAAAGAATAGCAGCATGCGCCTGTTCCGGGTCGTTGCGGGTTAGGCTAAAGATAACCGGGCGTAGCAGCGCACGATACAGCATAGCAGATTACTTCTTGCCAATACCAAGCGTATCATACAACCGCTGGTAATTGAAATGCTCTTCCATCAGTTCGGTGAAGTGCTGAAACTTGGTATGCTGATGAAACCGCACCCGTCCAAACAGTTTTTCTGACCGTTCAACCGCGCTCATCGTGTCGTCTGGCACGACAATAATCGGCACCTCTCGTTCCTCGGCACGGTTCAGCACATTGATAGAGGGGCGTATACCGCCGGTTAAGACCAGCACGCTGGTACTCGTCTCCAACGCCACCAACTGCACATCAGCACGATCCCCGCCGGTGAAGACGGCTTTGTTGGGGCGGCGGCGGAAGTGGGAGAGACTAGCGTTTACCCCCATAGCCCCGACCATCAGCGACATCACCATCTTGTCGCGCCATTCTGGACTGCCAATGTATCGCCCCCCAAGATGCTCTGCCAATTCGCCTACCGACACACTCGCCAGCAGCGTTTCTTGCGGCAGCATCCCAAGCACCTGTATACCGCGGCTCTCTAGGTAGGGGGCAACATTACTTTTCACGTACTCAAGTTGAGGTTGCTCTATCTGGTTGAGCAACACCCCAATAACGCGGTTGCTGAGGTACCGCTGGACAGTTAGGATATTGTCTACCGTCAGGGTCGAGTGGTAGCGGCAAACAAGCAGCACGGGAGAGTTAAACATCGTCACCACCTGGTCGGCGGTGAGGTCAAGCAACGCCCCCTCTACCCAGCGGTTTGTCCCCTCCATCACGACAATTTCCTTGCCCTGATAGACCGAGCGATAGGCTTCGAGCAAATGGTCCGTATAGGATGTTTCCGAGCCACTCAAGACCTGCTCGATGAGTCCAGGAGTAATGAGCACCGGTGCGATTTTCTCGACGGGTTCATCCAAGCCCAGTTTCTGTTTGATAAGAGCTGCATCCTCATCAAAGGTCGTTTCTACCGTGTGCGATGCTGAGACGCTAACGGGCTTCATATAGCCAATTTTAAAACCATCTTTTCGCAACCGGCTGAGGAGCGCCATACAGACGGCGCTTTTCCCGACAAACGTCTCCGTTGAAGCAATGTACAACAATGTAGCCATAGTTCCTCCCAAATCTCCTGTAATCAAAACCGCTTACGACAAAATGATGCGTGCATCTACAACAATGCACCCTTCCCCGTCATTATGCACAACAAGCGGGTTTATGTCCATTTCTACAATTTCGGGAAAGTCCGTCACAAGCTGACTGACTCGCAGCACGACATCTTCTATGCTGGCAATGTCGGCGCGTGGCTCGCCGCGCACCCCCCGTAGCAGCGGGAAGGTACGGATGGAACGCAGTTGTTCGTGTACCTCTTGCTTGCTGATGGGTGCAAGCCGTAGGGCAACATCGCGCAACACCTCCACGTAGATACCCCCCATACCAACGGCAACAAGCGGTCCAAACTGCGGATCACGGTTTACCCCCACGAGCAACTCGCGCCCCTTGCGGACCATCTCTTGCACCAGCACCCCCCACACTCGTGCATCGGGGCTATACTTGCGGGCACGATATTCTATCAATTCAAAAGAATCTCGTGCTGAGGTCGAGTCGGTAATACCTACACGCACCCCACCTATATCGCTCTTGTGCAGAATGTCTGGACTGCTAATCTTCATCACCACGGGGTAGCCAATCTCCGAGGCAACCTGTGCTGCCTCATCCGGGGTCTGGACCAGTTTACTCTTGGGCAACCGCATACCGTAGGCTTGCATCACCTCACGCGCTTCTATCTCACCTAGCTCAACCCGTCCAACTTTTCGCATCTTGGCAAAAAGCTCTTTCACCGCCTCGCGGTCTACCTCATACTCAACAAATGCTGGTGTAGAACGCTGGCAGTATTCATAGTAGCGTGCCATAGCCGCAAGCGACTGGGCAGCACGCTCTGGGAAGGTGTAGTTGGGGATGCGGTGCTCGCTGAGGATTTCCAGCGATGGTCCCAAGCTATACCCCCCCATAAAGCAGGCGACCACTGGCTTGTCTTGGTCTTTGCTCAATTCGTGAATAGTACGGGCGATTTCCTCGTTGTCTGTGCCTGCCTGCGGCGTGAGCAGCACAGCCACCCCATCCACGTTGGGGTCTTCTAGCGCGGCGGCGAGCGCAATCCGGTAGCGGTCACTCCGCGCATCACCAATAACATCTATGGGGTTAAAGACGTTGGCAGTGGGGGGCAGCCCCTCGCGGAGCCGTTCTATCGTCTCTGGCGTGAAACTTGCCATTCGTAGGATGCCGCTGCGCTCAGTGGCATCAGTGGCGATAATGCCTGGACCGCCAGCGTTGGTCACAATGGCAATCCGGTTGCCTTGAATACGCGGTTGGTAGGCAAAGACGATTGCTAGGTCAAAGAGTTCGCCCATCGTCCGTGCGCGAATAATACCGCTTTGGGCAAAGGCAGCTTCGTAAGCACTTTCGCTACCCGTGAGCGAGCCGGTGTGGGATGAGGCGGCACGGGTACCCGCTTCCGTCACGCCGCTTTTGATGGCGATAACTGGCGTGTTTTTGGTGATTTGGCGGGCAGCCTGCATAAAGCCCTGCCCATCGGAGATGCCTTCCAGGTAGGCAAGAATAACCCGACTATGTGGGTCTTCGTTCCATGCCTGGAGCAGCTTTACCTCGTCTACATCCGCTTTGTTGCCCAAACTGACGAAACGCGAGAAGCCTATCCCTTGATTCTTGCTCCAGTCAAGAATGGCGGTACAGAGTGCGCCAGATTGGGACATGAAGGCGATTTCGCCATCATTGGGCATCAGGGCGGCAAACGATGCGTTGAGGTTGCTAACCGTATCTATCACCCCCAAGCAGTTGGGACCGACCATGTGCATCCCGTAGTGGCGCACCTTGTCGAGCAGTTCCTGCTCCAGTTTTTTGCCTTCGCCGCCCACTTCCTTGAAGCCTGCGGTAATGACAATCAAGCCTTTGATGCCCTTCTCGCCGCATTGGGTGACGACATCCAGCACGTAGGCGGTGGGGATGACGACCACAGCGAGGTCTATCGAGTCGGGGACATCGAGTACGCTTGGATAGGCGGGGTAGTCCAGCACCCTGCTGGCTTTGGGGTGTATGGGGTAAATCTTGCCTGGGAAGTGATGTTGGATGATGTTCCGTAAAATTTGATGTCCCAGGCGGTTTGGATCGGGTGAGGCACCGATTACTGCCACCGATTGCGGCTCAAAGATTGCCTCCAGCATGTCTCTAGCTCCTCTATGAGTTGCAGCATATCACGTACTATTTGACGTTACGCTTGGCATTATAATAGCGTAAGATACAGGGAAGTGCAAATGGTTAGTCGCTCCCTGCCCGGTTCCCCTTCTCCCCTCGGTGGGACGCGGGGCTAGGGGATGGGGGAAGTCGCTACCTGCCCGGTTCCCCTTCTCCCCTCGGTGGGGGAAGGGGCTAGGGGATGGGGGCTGCCCGAAGGGGAAGGGGCAGGGGGATGGGGGGGGTAGAGCCGTTGCATGCAACGGCTCTACAGATGAATCCCATTCCAGGGCGAGGGGGGGATAGAGACGTAGCATGCCTACGTCTCTATCCCCTGACATGAGCTCTACCTGTGTACGGTTCTCACGTTCCCCTGTCCCAACGACTCCGCCACAGCGCGTTGCAGACTTCCCCGTGTGGTCATGCTGGTCAGATCAGCACCAAGATGCACCAGCGTCTGCGCCATTGTTGGTCCAATGCCAGTGAGGATAATCTGCGCTCCAAGCAATTGTACTGCCCGTGCCGATTGCACCAGCGCATGAGCTACTTGGGTATCTACCACCGAAACACCGGTGATGTCTAGGATAGCCTGCTCTGCTTGATAGGCGGCGATCCCCTCTAGGAGCGTTTCCATCACCAACTGAGCGCGGCGACTGTCTATGCTGCCAACCAGCGGCATCAACAACACCGATGAGGAAAGCGGGATGAGCGGCGTGGAAAGTTCACGGATAGCAGACTGTTGGGCATCTATCACCTGCTGTTGCAGCCTGGCGCGTTCATCTTCCTCCTGCTGCTGTCGGGTAATATCCCGGATAATAGCAATAGCCTCATGTTCCCCACAAACACTATAGCGTGCTTCAAACGAGCGAGGGGTACCTTGTATATCCATGCGGTATTTGTATTCTTGTACTTCGCCCGTTTCCAACGCCGCGATAATCCGTTGCATAGAGGGTTCAGCAATTTCTGGTGAAATGACCTCTCGAATGTTCTTGCCAAAAAAGACCTCCGCAGGGACTGCCAAATCACTTTCGTGCTCTGCCTTGTAGTCTACAAAGACCCCTTCCCTATTGATGCGAAATATCAGGTCAGGGATGGCTTCAAACAGGGCGCGATTTTGCGATTCACTCTCGCGGAGTTGCTGTTCCGTTTGCTTGATACGGGTAATATTCGTTGCTATGCCACCAACAGCTATCGGGGTATTTTGCTCATCAAAGATGGGGAAACTTTGGGCTAGGTAGATCGCGGGGGTATCACCAACCAATAGCTGTTCTTCCCGTTCCAATGGTTGGGCAGTCACTAAGACTGTTTGGTCGCCATCTTGAAACTTTGCTGCCAGTTCAGGCGGGAGTAGGTCAGCATCCGTCTTGCCCAAGATGTCGGCAGGGTGCTGTTTCCCGATCACATTGGCGGTTTGCTGATTGACCAGTAGATAGCGTCCTGTGGTATCTTTGGCATAGATGATAGATGTTGATGTATCTATAACCCGCTGCATTATCGTGTGTTGCTCGCGGAGATAGGTATTCTGTTGCTCAAGCTCTGCCACCCGCTGGCGGAGGGCGGCATTGTCTGCTTGCATTTGTTCTAGCAATGGCGTTTCATTGCTCATTGGATATACTCCATCTTTCGTGTGCTTTTCTAGGTGCTTACTCCGTTTGGGAAAGGTTATTGCTCGACTATTTCTGCAAATCCCAGGGCATTTACCCTAAGCAAGACCTCTTCCCCTTCTTCATACTGCATCCAGGTTTCTTCATCCAGCTTGACTTCATAGTCTTTCTCGTTGGTGGTATCTACTGCATGGATACTATACCGTTCTTGCTCGTCAGACTCCCGTTCATCGTCATCAAGATTAGACCGGGGCCAATAGGGTTGGCGATCTGTGCCAGATGCTCGCTCTGTGCGATCATGCACCCAACGGTCTACCTCATAGATATAGATAGTCTCGGATCGGTAGCGGGTTTCATAGACAGGCTCTTCACACTCCTTGTCCTCAAACATCCCATTGCCCAAATCAACCTGCCCACAGATGTAGGTGCGAGTACCCGTCTGGACTGTCTCCTCAATCTCTACATCCCTCTCACCGACTATGCGCCCATCAGAGGGGACACGTTTGCCCTCTTCTGTCACGGTGGCAAACCGCTCAATGTCTAGGGAACGCTCCCAAGAGAAGCCGGTGATAGTTGCGGTAGTTTCTTTTGTGCGGAGCAAAAAAAAGCTACTCACCCCACAGATGAGCAACACCGCGATAATGATGCCAATAAGCAGGGGGGACAAGGCAACCTTGCCAGAGCTAGGCGGTGGGGGGGGGGTAGGTTTCTCAATGGTCGCATCCCCCGTGCGGGGGACGTTGGCAGCGTCATACTCTCTGATCTTTTGCGCTGGACTGGAGCCACGTTCTGCGCCACACTGAGCACAGGCAGTACTGACTGCCGAGCTACTGGCACCGCACCATTCACATACCCAGTCTGCCCCGGCTTTTGCCCGCTTGATAAGCTCTTCATCAGTTATTTCTGCGGCATCTTCCGGCAGATAGAATTTGACCCCCTCTGGACGACGATAGCCACATTTGGGGCAGGAAAGGTCTCGTCCCCGTAGCCCCTTGTGTCCACACGATTCACAATCCCATAGCCCTTCACGGATAGCCATAAAACCTCCCGGAGCCGTGGTGCAACGACTCTTGCCCTTTGTGCTATCTGCACCGCAACTCCACAAGTACTATGGGGGAATCCCCAGGGTCATGGCAAAGAAGAGTTTGCCATGACCCTGGGGAAATCCCGCTATATCTGATGGATTCTCCTTAGCCGCCAAGTTCTTTGAGCCGGGCTTCCCACTTGCTCATAAGGCGATTGTAGTTTTCCTCGCCTATCTCGCCCATGGAGAAACGCATATCCAAATTGTCAATCGCCTGCTTGACCTTCTCAACCGTCAACTCGCCGCTACCGCCACCAGATGATTGCTGTTGCTGCTGTTGGGGTTGCTGCTGTTGGGGTTGCTGCTGTTGGGGTTGCTGCTGTTGGGGTTGCATGGCGTTTGCCATCATCTGTGCCATCCCCATCCCCATCCCCATACCTGCCCCCATACCAACCCCACTGCCCATCTCACCGCCCCCACTGGGGTTGTTTGCCGATTCGCGCATGGCTTGGGCAGCTTGGTAGCGCATAAAGTCTGATTCGCCAACAGCCCCCATAACGGTACGCTGCTCCATCGCTTTAGACGTTTCCTCGGTGGGGGTGATGGCATGGAGCGCAAAGGCGATAATAGCCAACCCGATGGCGGAGAAGTCTCCTGCCAACTTAGATTTTACCCCCGCGCTAATTTCATTGTACATAGAGGGCAGTTGGAAGAGCGATTTGTTCATCTCACCGATGAGATCGAGAAACTTCTGCACAATAAACCCACGCATATAGTTCTCGATGTGGCGAGATTCAAACAATCCCTGTTGCCCAACAATCTTATTCACAAAGAGCGAGGGGTCACTCACCTGAAAGGAATAGGACCCACGAGCACGGAGGCGTACCATGCTCAACACCGGGTCTTGAAACCAAATGGGTTCAGATGTTCCCCACTTTTGGTCTATAAACTGCTTCATATTGACAAAGACGACTTCTGCCTGGAACGGGGTTTTGCCCCCTGTTGCCATACCAACCAGACTTGCCAGCAGGGGAATATTGCCCGTAGTGATGGTGTGTCGCCCCGGACCAAAGACATCAAGGGCTTTGCCATCCCGGAAGAACACGGCAGTCTGGCTTTCCCGTACGATAACCTGTGAGCCAAAACGAAAATCGCCAGGTCCCCATTCAGGCTCACGATGGACAATTTCTTCACCGGTTTGATCGAGAAACTCAACAACATCAATAATGCGTGCCATAAGTGGCTCCTTTCATCTTACTGCTTTTCGTGCTCTGCCCGTAGGTTCAAGCAGAAGGTCGCTTCCCACGAGCGACAAATTCCTCACGCGCATTGAATTGGTCATGTAGTCCATGGACAAAGGCTTCCAGTTCATTGAGGGCTTCGTCAATTTCGATACCATCTCGAAATTCTTTTTCCACATAGCCAACGTGTTCGCGCAGGAGAGGCAAACTGTCTGCCAGCTTTGCGTCAAACTCATATATCTGGTCAAGGTCGGCTTCCTCTATTTTTGCCTCGCTAAACCACCCCGCATAGCCGCGGGGGGCGGTCTCCAAGCGGGCGATGAAGTGTCCGAGGACTTGATTGATTTCTTCTATACGATCTAGGTATTCAAAGCGGGCGTGGTCTACCGCTTTCTTGGTCAGTTGGGTGATGGTTTGTTGTTCTTCGGTGAATTTTCGCGCTAGGGTGGTGCGTAGGGTATGGTCAGCATCACGGCGGTTTTCTTTGGCTTCATATCCTTCATACCCTGGGATAATGCGAAGAATATCCTTTATGGTATCACTCATTTCTCTTGCCTCCTTCCTGATGGTAAATGAACGGGACAGATAACAAACGGGTTTTGGATCTGTTCCATGCGCTTGTGCTTGGTTTTTGGATTGTGGTACAGAAGCACATACAGTAGTATCATACCACAAGAAATTGCCTATTTCATGCCCAAATACTAGAATCTAGGGACACGGCAACGTCCGGGCAGCCCCCATCCCCCTAGCCCCGCTTCCCACCGTGCATCCCCCCATCCCCTAGCCCCTTCCCCCACCGTGGGGAGAAGGGGTACCGGCGAGACGTAGCATGCTACGTCTCTACAAGCGGAGCAAGGGAAGGGGCTAGGGTGTCGGGAGAGGGGGAGAAGGGAATCGGCTCCCCCATTTCCTTTTCCCCCAAATACCGCGTATAATAGGCAAAGCATGGGAGTATGCCCTAGCCAACTAGCAGCAAACGAGAGGAAACGCATGCACGGAAGGGTATTGCGTGCTCAGAGTGGGTTTTTCTGGGTACAAACAGCAGATGGGATACGAGAATGTCGGCTACGGGGACGGCTCAAAAAAGAACGCCAACGCACCGACATTGCCGTCATTGGTGATGAGGTAGACATCACGCTACTTTCAGATAGTGAAGGAGCCATCGAAACGGTATTCGAGCGACAATCTACCTTTTCCCGCCAACAACCCGGTCCCCGTGGGCAGTGGAAGGAGGACGTGCTCATCGCTAATCTTGATCAGGTGATGATTGTCTTTGCCTGTGATATGCCGCCGATGAACCCACGATTACTAGACCGCTTCCTGGTTGTGGCTGAGGACAACGAGATAGACGCAGTAATCATTGCCAACAAGGTAGACCTCGTAGGGGATGATACAGCTCATCAGCTTTTCGGACTCTACGAACGTATTGGGTATGATGTGTTGTATGTCAGTGCTCAGGATGGGGCAGGTATAGCTGCGCTCCGCGAGCGGCTCGCTGGTCGCATCAGTGTCTTTACCGGTCCCTCTGGGGTGGGCAAAAGTAGCCTGCTCAATCAAGTGCAACCTGGCTTGCAGTTGCAAACCAGCGAGGTAAGCCAAACACTCAACAAGGGACGGCATACCACGGTAGTAGCCGAATTGCACCCGCTTGAAGACATCGAGAAGGGGGGATATGTGGCAGATACGCCGGGTATCCGTGAACTAGCCGCATGGAGCATCCCGGATACAGAACTGGCATGGTGTTTTCGGGACATCCGTCCCTACCTCGGCAAGTGTGATTTCAACAACTGTACCCACATCCACGAGCCGGGGTGTGCTGTGCGACAGGCAGTTGCAGATGGCAGCCTTGAGGCAGCCCGGTATGACAGCTACGTGCGCCAGCTTGCTAATGCCGAGCGGTAGGCTTACTTGTTGCCTCGTTGTGCTCAATACGCAACCGTTCGCCATCTAGGAAGAGCGTATCGCCGGTATGAATCTGGGCAATATCCACTTGGTCTATCATGGGGATGTTGCTTATGATAGCCCCTACCGCAACAATAGGCTCACTCTCTGCGTTGACGATAGCGGCAGGAGCTATGCCCCCCTTCGCCAACCGGTACAGAATGTAGCTCCCTACGGTACTGCCTTTGCCAGTGGGGAAAACCAACACCCGCCCACTAACACACGCCCCCTCAAGCGGGTGGCCCTTTTCTACCACCATTGCGGTCTCCGGGTCTACCATACCAAAGAAGCCGAGTGGCTCAGGGGAAACGAGGGCTTCTCCTGTTGCCTGTCCGTCATAGATCACGCGCCCAGTCACTTGTTGCATGTATTCTCCTCCAATATCAATGCCTACGTTTAGTTGTAGAGATGGGGCTTGTTCCCCCATTCCCATGCCAGGACGACAACCCGCTTCCCCCTGCCCCCGCTCCTATGCCCAGTTGTAGAGACGTAGCATGCAACGGCTTCCCCTTCTCCCCTCGGTGGGACGCGGGGCAGGGGGGAGCGGGGAATAATGGGGTAGGCATTGCCCATCCCTTACCCCTCTTTCAGGGGTAAGGGATGGGGGCTGCCCGGTAGCCTACGGAAAAACACCCTAGTTTCGCTGCACCAACGGCAAATAGATTGTTGGGTTGGCGAGGTCACTCTGCAATACGACAAACTCCTGCTCCACTGGGTTTGCCTGTTGTCCATCGGCATATTCAGCATAGACCACCACCCGGTGATTACCCGCAGAAGTTACGGTAAATGCAGAGGTAAAGGTCACAGTTTGCGCTTTGGTTAGGGACAATGTTTGTACGTTTGTATTGTCGCCAAACTCCGTATCACCTACCGTTGGATTGTAGGCGGGGGTATACAGCTTTGCCCAAACAGTCAGATCACTTTCCCCCTGTACCTGCGCCTGTATCTGCCCCTCACCATCGGTTATCGCCTCATGCCCCACCTGTGCAATATAGGGTATGCCAGTCACATTAGCCGGCGAGACTGCCGAGAGCACCCCACGACCACGCGCTGTTGCCCCGTCAGTATCGGTAGATTGCCCATCGCCCGTATCATCTAGCACTGGCTCTTGGATAAGCGTTTGTTGTTGGAGCATGGTATTGCTCGTCTGCTGTTGCCAGGGACGTGCAGCGACAATAGCCGCTTGTGCATCAAGCATTGCTCCAGAGAAGGTTGCCCCATGTGAAAGGGCTTGGATAAAGTAGGCAGAGAAGAGGGTATGCTGCCCTAATACCCAAGAAAGACCATTTGTACCG
Source organism: uncultured Chloroflexaceae bacterium (assembly GCA_964410555.1). Taxonomy (GTDB): domain Bacteria; phylum Chloroflexota; class Chloroflexia; order Chloroflexales; family Chloroflexaceae; genus JAAUSY01. The sequence goes on from CAYPHM010000110.1 coordinate 12,945, forward strand.
GTTGAGGCAATGATGACCCGACCATCTTTGCCAAGTTTGCTCAAGAAGCTACCGCCACTTGGGGCATCAATGACCACATTGACCCGAATGTCAGGTCGTGCAGTTTCCAGCGTCTCAAGCCATGTTGCTAGTTCTGAAGCAGTCACCTGATAGCCATTCGGTTTGTCAAGGTAGAATACTTCAGAAGTCCCACGACCTACCATATACAGCGTCAATATCCCATCTTGTCCAAGATGTTGCTGGTCTGCTGCCCATGTCGTCACGGCTTCTTGCAACACCAAATTGAGCGGCGCACTGTACACGCCGGTGTGTGGTGGATAGATACGCCGTATCTGCTCATCCCTAAAGCCACCCCGCTGCGTAACCAGGGTATCAACCTTTGTGGCGACATGCCCAATGGCGGTATTGGTTGGGTGGTTTTCACCAACAATAATCACCGCATCATGAGCGCGGTTTGCGGGCAATGCATGCACCCCTAGCTTATAGGTGACATCCCATCCATATACCGAACTTTCTTTGTTGGTCAGTTTGACATACATTGTACCGCTCACCGGTGAGCTAAAGCGCATCCGCATACCGGGGGTAAGGGCATTATTGGTAGGCGAGCCATAGGGGGAGTCGTATACCGTGTTGCAATCCTGGTAGAGTTGCCCCCGCATGACTGCCCGTGATGATTGTGGTACACGCACATCAACAATGTATTGGCTCCCCTCGGTCACGTCAATGCTCACCCAGTCGGTATCACCTTCCTTGTTGATAGTGCGGTCTTGGGGCGCATCGCCAATGGACAAGGCGTTGGCTTGTTGACAGGTATCATCAACTTCATACGCATCTGGTGATGGCTCTGGCGTGGGTGAGGGCGTGGGTGAGGGCGTGGGTGAGGGTGAGGGCGTGGGTGAGGGCGTGGGTGAGGGACTAGCTGTTGGCGAAGCAGTAGCTGTCGCCGTGGGTGAAGGGGGGGGGGTTGTGGTAGGCGAAATATTGCCACTACACCCATCCCCAATACAGAATGACCACGCATGCTGCGTCCCATTTGACGTGATAGCCACGTTGTATGTGCCATCGGTTAGGGGGTCTTTTGGCATCAGCACAATAGCATGCCGGCTTGCCAAGACCCCTCTCCCCAAACGCTGGTCATTACTTGCGCTATTTACATAGGAGGTCTCATCAAAGAGGCAAGCAGGAAGGGCTGAACCACCAGCTTTGCTAATGCTATAACCACTCACACTCGGCGTTTCTTCCAGCATCAGCATAATAGCGGGACCTGATGGGGATGCATAGCCGGGGCATGACGTTAGCGGGTCGGGCCACTCGTTGCCGGTAAAGGCTTTGAAGGGCATCTCTTTGCCATTGCCAGGAAACATCACGGGATATGACACGCTATCTGGTACACTCCCTAGACCACGAAGAACATCCAACGTAGCGGCAGATCGCCACCGACCTATAGCCTCATGATACGACCCAAAAGCTGCCTGTTCAAGCCGCGGGTCAATAATACCAAGCGCGTGGAACGGTCCTTCCATCCACATATCAATGAAGGATTCATCTGACGCGCTGACGCTTCCGTGAACGGCAGCATTTCCATTTTTCGCTGCTGCCAGCCCCGCTTCAGTATACCATTCGTTATTGGGGTCTTCGCTATGCCCAAGATAGTCATTTTTGACCATATAGCGGCTATGTAATTCACACCCTTCTGTCCAACTTGGTTGCTCAGTCACAGGGGGCAAACTAGCATTTGTCCGGTAGTTATTGAGGTGATCCAACCAGCCGGCTGCAAGAACAGGTTCATCTGTTGGGAGAGTCTGTTTGTCCGCCTGGATGTCCACAATGGCTGGCGGCACCGGTGGTTTTCCCACACACCCTACCTTGTCAGTTTGATCACAAGATACCGTCTGCTCCCCAACAGCAGTAGGGGTACCAGTAACGTTCTTTTGCCCAGAATGGTTATCAGCAGAAACAAACGAAACTGCCCCACCAATCAAAGTAATTATGGCAAAGGAAAAGAGCACAACGAGATATTTTTTCATAGGTAAAGACCTTTCCTTAAATAGAGTAGGTATTCCAAATCACCTTACCGTAGGTTTCTTGGTTTTTTCACGAAATAAAGCCCTGTGACAACAAAAGCCGTCACAGCATACGTTGAGGGGGTCAAGCTGGCTGTGGTTCGTTTATCGCTTGACTTTTCCCCTCATCCACCTTGTTATCATTAGCTTCGACCACTTGGTTCTTGTAGAATATCTCTTTGATGTCAGTCTTGCGACCTTCTTCTTTAAGATACTTCTTTACCAAAAAGAAGAACACCCCCCCTTTGGTCCGTCTTCGGCTCTCTTCGGGAATCATCATGCCTCCCTGGGATTCTATCTGCTCGGTTTCTTCGAGTTTCTGGAGCGCAAACTCAAGCCCAACACGCTCGATGATGCGATCTATCTGTAACAAGGCTCTGCCGTCAGTTTCCCCAAGTGCTTCTATAAGGGAGGCAACCTTTTTTTTAAAGGCTTTGAGTTCCTGTCGTTGTTTTGCCTCTACCTGTTTTTGTTGCTCTTTTTGTTCTTGCTTTTGTTGCTGGCGTTTCTTTCGCACACTAGTACTCCTTTCTTCTTACAAGCGAATGTGTATGCAACATGGTACACCCTATTGAGCAAAACGTAAAGGGGAACTCGTGTGGAAACGGGGCTACGTCAAAGTCTGTGCAACCCCCCCCCATCCCCTAGCCCCGCGTCCCACCGAGGGGAGAAAGGAGTCTTGTTGCCCCCATCCCCTACCCCTTCCCCCACCGCGGCGAGAAGGGGAACCGGGCAGGTGTTCCTCCCCCTCGCCCTTTATGGGAGAGGGGGCAGGGGGAGAGGGTGTCGGGAGCGGGGGGCAGGGGTGCCCCCCATCCCCTAGCCCCTTCCCCCACTGAGGGGAGAAGGGGAACCGGGCAGGTGTT
>CAYPHM010000111.1:0-15834 GCA_964410555.1 uncultured Chloroflexaceae bacterium
TCTCCCATAAAGGGCGAGGGGGAGTCGCTCATTCCCCTTCTCCCGCGTAGTGGGGAAAGGGGTTAGGGGATGGGGGCAGGGGAAGGGGCAGGGGGGATGCGCGGTGTTCTTTCCCCTTCTCCCCTCGGTGGGGGAAGGGGCAGGGGATGTGGGGCTACAACCCTCTCCCCCCTGTCCCCGCTCCCGACACCCTCTCCCCCTGTCCCCGCTCCCATTCCAGGGCGAGGGGGAACACACCTGCGCGGTACTCCTGCTGACCGGCTACGGAACCCTTGAAACATGCCGTGCTGCATTACGAATGGGCGCACACAACTATTTACTCAAACCGTGTCCCGATAGTGAACTGCTAGAGAGTATCGAAGAAGCCATACAACAACGTGCCAAGAAATTGGAGTTTGAACAAGCGTTAAAAACGCTCAATACGATGTATAGTCAAATTCCCATCTGTGATCCAATTCCTGAGCATGATGGTATTGACAAAAAATCGGGTAAACCCAACACACCAGAAAAAAAAGTGGGCGAGTTACGTATTGGAACCAACAACCAATATGTCTATTTGAACGATTCCCAAATACATGTAACGCCTATTGAGGTTGCCTTCTTACGGTTTCTTGCAAATACACCGGGTGAAGTGTGTCATTACCATACTATTCTCCAATACACACACAATATCACCAGTGAACATAGAGATGCACGCGATCTCCTACGTCCACATGCGTATAATATCCGTCGAAAAATAGGGACGGGTTATCTCGTCCATGAACGAGGAATTGGCTATCGTTTGGTAGACCCGACAAATAAAGACCCTCAATAGTCGGTTACGGTTACAATAGATGATTTGACAGATGATTTGACAGATGATTTGACTCAATTTGCCTCGTAACATGCAGTTTTTCACAGGCGAGAGCGGCGGGGTTTTGCCGGTACCTGTCCTGCTCGCGTTGGCTTTTTTCTGTTCTGCTGCTGCCGCAGGATACGCTGGTACTTCTGTTTCTCCCACCACCACCACCCAACAACCACATAGTAACTCAACAGCAACCAAAGCGGAAAACGAGGAAGCGTTATGGCTGCAAATGGAAGTCCCGCTAGGAGGCTTGCGCCTGTGGTTAGCCATGCCAGCGGCAACCAAGCAAAGATTGCCGCGACCACCTGTCCAGCCGGGAGCCAGACTAGCCCCACTCCAAGCGCGAGTGCTCCTGCCAACATTGCATAGGGTAAGACTGGCACAAGCAGCATATTTGCCAGCGGTGCGACAAGCGACAGTTGCCCAAAATGGTAGAGAATCAGCGGCAGCACAAATACCTGTGCTGCCAGTGTGATAGCAAGCGGTTCAATCAACCATTGGATAGGGATGCCATAGGCGCGTTGGAGTTGCTCGGTGTGAAACCATTGTTGGAGCCGTTCGTTCATTGGTTGGGCAAAGGCAAAGAGGCTTACGGTTGCCAGTACCGACATCTGAAACCCCAGGCTCCAGAGCGTTTGTGGGTTGATCAGCGTCAGGACTAAACAGGCAGTTAAGAGCAGCGTCCAGGGTTCTGTCTTCCGTTGGGTTGTTTGCGCTAGGACCGTCAGGCTCGCCATAACAGCCGCTCGCATCACCGAATCTGACATGCCTACAAAGAGCGTATACAGCCAAATAGCCGCTATCAGCACCCAAAACATTGTCCGTTGATTCATATGGAGCCGCTTACTCACCCCGGCAAAGACCGAGGCAACGATGGCAAGGTGCCAGCCGGAAATGACCAGCAGGTGTGCAGTCCCCACAGTAGAAAAAGTCGTGTACACCGACTTGGGGATAGCCGTTTTTAGCCCAAGCAAAATGCCAATCGCAATAGATGCTTGCGGTTCGGGGAGTTCGCGTAGCAAGATAGCGCGGCAGTGGTCACGAAAAGCAAGCAGGGCTATGAGGATAGGGTTTCCCTGCTTGCCATCCAGGAGCGTAACGGTTGACGGCTCCTGCATGATGCCAAAAATGTGTTGACGGGCTAGGTACGCCCGATAATCAAACGTTCCTTCCCGTCTTGGCGGCTTGGGTTCACGTATAGCTCCCTGCACAATAATTTGGTCGCCATAGTGGTAGCTTGGATAGGGCGGCAGGTTGACCAGCAGTAGCCCTTCCACAGCGGCGACCTTTCCCTCATATTGGGCAGCTTGGGTAGCGAGGACGAGTTGCTGTCCATCTGCCGTGCGGCGTGGGTCTTCCACAATGCTGCCCTGTACCATGATGTCTCCCGTGCCGGTGAGGAGCCAGATACTCTGTGGCGTGGTGGGGGCGAGGGATGCTTGGTAGCGCAAGCCGCCAAGTGCGCCGCTTGTGAAACATAGGCAAATGGTCATAAGCGTTGCCAGAGACTTTGGTGTTGAAGTTGGGGGCAAACGGCGCATCCATACAGCAATGGCTATTGCCGCTATCCCACCAATACCGGCTAGGGACAGCAAGCCAGTATGCAGCCACGAGTGCAAGGTTGCTGTGGGCATGGGGTGGGGCAAGATAGCCGCAGTAATGACCTGCTGCTGGTTGATGGGGTGATAGATGCCAAGATAGTGGCAGACAAAATCTGTGACGAGTATTCCAAGTATCCAAGCCAGCGCAAGCCAGCGTAAACGCATACGTGCTCCAATGGGTATTCAGCCCTGCATGATCACCATAACTCTTCCCTATTGTAGTACACTTTTTGCGGGGTGTTTGGGCGGGGGATGTGGGGGAACTTTTCTGTCGCAAGAGACGTTAGCAGAGGAAGGGGTAGTTTCAAAAGCATGGGGGAAATTCAGGCATGGGAAACTTTCATACTATACTCCTTCGTTTCGTGACTCTTGCAGGATGCTTCACCTATGTAATGCTTGGCAGAGTATGCGGGGGGACTTAATGATAAAACACATACGCAATCGGCATCTCTTCATTAGTGATATTGTGCTTTTAGTGCTTGCGTCTTATTTGTGCTTTGTAGTCCGTTTTGATACCTTCTTTTTCCAAGACTATTCCTTACAAGGAATTATCTTATTTACCTTCTTAGTCGTCCCTATATCGATCAGTATATTCTCGCTGACCGGGATATATCGGCGGTACTGGCAATTTGCCTCTGTTGAAGACATGATCTTGTTGTCTGGTGCGGTTGCCATAACCACGCTTGTGCTTGCAGTGATTATTGCTCTCTCCCATATGCTCCAAATCCAAGGGACAAGTAGTATCCCCCGTTCTATCCCATTTGTCTTTCTCCCCCTGGCGTTATTGTCCATCGCAACCCCCCGTATCATCCTCCGAGTCATGACCCAAAGTTTGGCGCATACGTCTCGCCCGGAAAAGTTTTTTCGCGTCTTAGTCGTTGGGGCAGGACGTGCCGGGGTAGTCATCGTTCGAGAGATACAACAAAACCCTCGTCTAGGGCTATATAGCGTTGGGTTTATAGATGATGACACCAGCAAACAAGGGGTCAAAATTCTGGGGGTACCTGTACTTGGTAGCCGTGAAGACATACCCATGTTAGTACGCCGCTATGATATTGATCAAGTGATTATTGCTATGCCATCACTCCCAGGCAAAACCATTCGGTCTATTCTTGATATTTGCGATAAAGCGAAAGTCTCAACCCGTACTATGCCGGGAATTTACGAACTGCTCGATGGTAAAGCAAGCGTCAGTCAACTACGCCCGGTACAGATTGAAGACTTGCTGCGACGTGACCCGGTACAAACGGACATAGACTCTGTGCGTGATCTCATAGCCGGTAAGTGTGTGTTGATTACTGGTGCCGGCGGTTCTATCGGGAGCGAATTGTGCCGGCAAGTGTTGCGCTGTCAACCTGCCCAAATGGTGTTGGTGGGGCATGGGGAAAACAGTATTTTTACCATACACAATGAGCTAAAAAAGATCAATCCAGGGATACTGCTCCAGCCAATCATTGCTGACTTACGCTTTCCCCAACGGCTAGAATCTGTTTTTCAACAATACCGTCCTGATATAGTCTTTCATGCTGCTGCTCACAAACATGTCCCCTTAATGGAAAGTAACCCATCAGAGGCTATCACCAACAACGTACTAGGGACGCGCAATCTGCTCCAGGTATCCCTAGCAATGGATGTTGACCATTTTGTGATGATTTCCACGGATAAAGCGGTCAATTCAGCAAACGTTATGGGGGCTTCAAAACGGGTAGCAGAGATGCTCGTCAATCAAGCAGCACAACGCAGTGGCAAATCTTTTGTTTCTGTGCGCTTTGGCAATGTACTAGGGAGTCGGGGGAGTGTGGTACTCACCTTCAAAGAGCAATTAGCCGCAGGGGGACCGATTACCGTAACCCACCCGGAAATGACCCGCTACTTTATGACTATACCAGAAGCAGTACAATTAGTCTTGCAAGCGGCGGTATTGGGCAAAGGTGGTGAGGTTTTTGTGCTTGATATGGGTGATCCAGTCAAAATTGTTGACCTAGCACGAGATATGATAGAGCTTTCGGGTCTTCAAGAGGGACGGGATATAGATATAGTCTACACCGGGCTGCGTCCCGGCGAAAAGATGTATGAAGAACTTTTTGTTACTGGCGAGCAACGTCTCCCAACGTTGCATCCCAAGATACAAGTGGTCAGGAGTATTGCCCACAATGGGAATGGAAATGGTCAAGATGCTGGCGTAACTGAGACAAACGATACCCACAACCATCTTGATCAAGGGGTAGAAGCACTAATTACCGCAGCATCCTATGATGATGATGAGACCATTATCCATCTTTTGAAAGAAGTAAACCCTCTGTATTGTCCTCTGCCACAGGAAAGGCAAAGCGTAGAGGCAGAGAGACAGAATTAACCCCTGTGCTGTCTCTCTGTGTTCATACACGAGGGTACAGGTAAACCTACGCACGCTTGCCCAACTCATCCTGCTGCCAGCGAATCTGCCCCCGCAACAGCAAATTGGACGAACGCAGCTTGTATGCCACATCGCACGCAAGATTATGCATTACCCGGTAGCCAATGCGCGGATTGGACTCGCAGAGCGCGTCAAAATCCTGCTGCTTGATAACCAACAACACGCAAGGCTCCACGCTCACCACCGTCGCCGAACGTGTTACCCCATCGAGCAGCACCATCTCCCCAAAACTCTGCCCTGCATACAGCATATTTATCGTCCCGGACGAGATAGAACCATCTTGTCGGCGAGTCTGGATAGATACCCGTACACACCCCTCTTGGATAATATACAACTCATGCCCATCTTCGCCTTCCTTGAACACCGGCTGCCCGACAGAAGTGCGCCAGACTTTACAAAGCCCTGCAAGCTGAAGCAACTCACTATCGGTTAAATCGGCAAAAATATGGACCTTTCGGAGACTCTCTACCACCTGACTACTCATACCCCAATCTCCACTTCCAGCAACATATGCGACTTGGACTCGTGCTCAACAATCACCCATCTTGGCTTGCTTTATAGCCATGATAGCACACATTGCATACTCGTGTAACAACCCTGCTTTCAACAAGACGAGCACAATACAAGCGATCTACACGCTTTCTCTCTCCCTTTGACAATTGACATGCTGCAATATTCGTGGTATAGTGACCTCAACGTTCATGAGGGAAACTAAGGGTTGTACGAGGGTAAGAATATCGCATATCTAAAGGGTATCCTGTTTCCTGAGCGTACGCAAATGAAGAAGAAGTTAGCATTACCCAAAGTGGTGGTTGAAAATCTGGTGGTCATCATCCTAGAAAGGTCTCGATGCGAACGCTGATTTTTACCGGTAAGGGAGGCGTAGGGAAAACCAGTACCGCAGCAGCTACGGCTGTTCGAGCTTCGGAAATGGGGCTACGTACGCTGGTTATGAGTACCGACCCAGCCCACAGTTTGGCTGACTCGTTGGATATGGAGGGGCCATTAAACCCCGACCCAGTTCATGTATCCCCAACGCTCGATGCGTTGGAAGTCAGTATCCATGATGACATTGAAAACAATTGGGGTTTGGTGCGAGAACACTTTGCTGACCTCATGGCACAGCAAGGGGTCAATGGCATGCTCGCAGATGAAATGAGCATCCTTCCAGGTATGGAAGAAGCCTTCCCCCTCATTCGTATCAAAAAACACAAAGATGCCAACGATTATGATTTGCTCATCATAGACTGTGCGCCAACTGGAGAAACCTTGCGGTTGCTCTCATCGCCGGAAACTTTCAAATGGGCTATAAGCATGATGCGGAACGCGGAACGCTACTTAGTCCGCCCCTTCCTGCGCCCGATGATTAAGGCAACCCCAAGCCTCAACAAAATGGTTGCTCCCCCAGAAGTCTATGAGGCTATAGATGATCTCTTTAGCCAAATGGCTGGGGTGACAGAGGCATTGAGCGACCCGATGGAAACATCCGTCCGTTTGGTGATGAACCCAGAAAAAATGGTCATCAAAGAGAGCCAACGGGCTCTTACCTATCTCTCTATGTATGGGTTGACGGTAGATATGGTCGTCGTGAATAAAATCTTCCCACCAGATCAGGATAGCGGCTATCTCAATCATTGGAAAAGTGTCCAAAAACGGTACCTCCAAGAGATAGACCATTCATTCTCCCCGTTGCCTATCTGTCACGTTCCCTACTACCCCGAAGAAGTCGTGGGTATCGAGAAATTGAGCGAGATGGGCCACACGATCTATGGGGATATGAACCCGGTAGAAGTACGCTATCGCCAATCCCCGCTCGAAGTAAGTAAAATTGATAGCGGCATGTATAATGTCCGTATCAAACTACCTTTTGCTGATGTCGAACGGCTCGACCTGTTTCAAAATGGCGATGAACTCGTTATTCAAATAGGCGACTTTCGACGAATTATGACACTGCCCACAAGCCTCGCCGGTCTTGAAGCTGGACAGGCAGAAATGGAAGATGAATGGCTCATCGTGCCGTTTAGGGCATCCAAAGATATGGGCTATCACGCAGTGTAACGCATTACTGCTTCTCCGCGCTCTATACATTACCGACTGAAGCAGTAAGATTACTTTCAGGTGGTCAACCAGGGGATTTTTTTCCTGTGGGACCTATTGTATATCGCCTTTGGAGTCTCAATTTATAAAGAGGAGGTGACACTAATGGCAGGAAATCGTGGTTGGTTTTCTGAGTCAGCTGGTCAGGTAGCCTCGGTTGGCGACATCATGTTTGAAGGTCACTGGCGATGGGTCAGCAACCTGCTTGATGCAACATCAACAGCAGTGCTGAATATTAATCGCAATGCCTATCCAGGCGTGGTGCGTGCTGGTAGCGGCGAAGGACGTATGAGTCCATCGTCAGGTGCCAACTTCCGCTACAAAACCGTTCGTTCGCGCTTTAACCGCTAGAGTTAGGGCTGTCCATAGTCATCAGTTATCAGTTGTCAGCGGGGCATAGTGCAGCGTTGATAACTGATGCCTGATGGCTACTCTTTTTTTCTCTCAATATCTGGAAGCGTGTTTTTTCATGATTGATCTGCTCTACCTTAGCCATACGGTTGTACCCTCACATTTGGCAGAACTTGAAGGCTTGGGCGTACTGGAAACAGACGAACAGGTCCTTGTGGCATTGGATGGGGTCCTGCTCGATACCAATGGGAGACGCATCAGTGGACCTACCCTGCACGATTACTGCCTCTTGACCACGATGCGCGTATTGCTGTGGGCTCGTAACTACGGGCGACATCTCTTCTATGCGTTTCCCCTCACCGAGCTGTGCCTCGTTGAAGGGGTTGGTTTAGACCCGCTCCACGCCCATCTGCAACTCGTGTTTGCCGTCCCTGGCGAAGAAGAGCAACGGTTTACTTTTACCCTCCTGCCCTTGGCAGACCTGCCCGTGGCTGTTACCCTGCTGCGCGTAGCCGCAGATACCGCACAAGCCCTGGCTACCCAGGGGGTTGAGCCTGCTGATGCCGCTTCTGAAGTCTACGGCGCAGTCAGCGAGCAAGTCTATGGCGCATCCGATACTGCAACATCTTCTGAGCGGTCTTCCCGCTGGTCTGGAGCAGATACTCCCTATCAACAGGGCGGACAGTCTTTGCAACAAGACCCATCCGGGTTGCCCCCCGGCAAGCTGTATAGCGTAAGTCGTGTGGGACGTGCAGCTTGGGATACCGTCAACCGGGCGTTGCGCGAGGCAGAGATGCCCTTTACCGATATGCCATCCTTTTCCCTAAATGGCATTAGTGGTGGCGATTTGCGGAATGTGGCAGATACCCTACGCGCAGTCAATGACCTGCTCAATACCGTAGCAAATAACCCTGGCGCACGAGAAGTGGCAATGGCTTTTTTGCAACGCCGAGGTGGGGGGGGCGGTGGTGGCGAAGGAGACCTCTTTTCAGCGGCAATGGGACAGCCAGCCACTTCTCGCAATAAACCCGCTGCAGAAACAGAAGGGGATGATGATCTCTCCTATGAGCAAGAGCCAAAAGGGGCAGAAGAACAACCTGAGTATCATGAGATACCATTGCGGCGCAACAGCAGTGCAGATACCGTTCGTTCGGCAAAACCACAACCGCAAGCACCTCCCCCAACGGCTTTTTCTGAACGACAGGAGCCAAGTCCTCCCCGTCCCAATAAGCAACCGAAACAGCCGTCCTCTCCCCCGCTGGCATCAGACCGGGGAAATACTATCCCGCTGCGACGACGTGGTGGTAAACGTACTAGTTGAATCTCTCTCTTGTGTTTTGGAATATCATTATGCTTTACAACGACCAAATCACAACAGAGAAGCAAGGTAGAATGTTATGGGTGTCCATCCCTATTTAGGAACCAACGTTAGTCCAATGCAGGTGCAGGAGCTTACCTATCGTGGGCTGCTGCATAAGGATGAAACGCTGTTTGCGTTGTTTGATGGCATTCTGTTTGATGAACAGGGGCAGCATGTTGGTGGGCTTTCGTTGAGCGATTTTCTGGTCCTGACAGACCAACGCTTGATTACCTGGGCGCGTGGGGTCTTTAGTGATATTGTAGACGGGTTCCCCTGGAAAGATGTAGATGTGATTGAAGCGCGAACTTGGGACCCCCTCCACGGCTCCGTGAGTTTGGCGTTTCGTATTACCCCCACGGTCAATACCCGTCCACCCCGTGTGACGGTCAAAGGCAGAGCCAATGCTTTGCGAGCCACCGAGGAACCTGAGCGCGTAGTCGTAAACAAGCTCGACTATGTCCCCGCCGCCGATGTCCCCGTGATGGAGGAAATGGTCGCCTGGATTGGCGATCAGGTGGTCGCTGGTATGCAAGGTGACAAACTCTTGGCAGCCTTTGCCGAGACATTCACCTTTACCCAGGAAAATGCGCTCCCCGCACCACAACAGATGGCTACATCACAACAAACATCCGACTATTATCAGGATCAATACCGCGAACCCCGCGAGCCTCGCCGCCGCTGGTGGTCCTTTGGCAAAAAAGACCAAGACAATGTACCCGCTGACCTCGCCGATAACCCAGAGCGACTGGTCGCGGCGTATGAGCTACAACGTGGCGGCAACACTCCCCAACCGCAATCTTCCCCACCGCCCTTTATGTCCTATAAGCCCATTTCTAGCAGCAATAGCAATGGGGTAGGTCCGCTTGGACGCAGTGCATCAACGGTCACATCGGTGGTAGACCGTATGGGGGTCTATGATGTAAGCCGCAGCATCCGTATGCTCATTGAAGCGCCTCGCCAAATGAGCGGTCCGCTCAACCAACTGATGAATGGTGCCGCAGAGGTCGTTGGCAGTTTTCAGGATTCTGAGCTAGGCAAACGGGCTTCGGCTGGCTTGCAAATTGCGATGGACAATGCAGACGAAATCGTGGAAAAACGCGAGCAGCAGGGCAAGAAATCAGCTGGACCGCCCAATCTGCTAGGGTTTGTTGGGCCGGTGATGCAGGCGGTGTTTGGAGCCAATGCCTCAACCTCAACCTCAACTGATAACAAAGGCAAGGGGAAGGGCAAAGGGAAGGGCAAAGGGGGCGAACGGCAGGCAAGCCGCCGGCGTATCCAAATCAATGCTTCTGAACAACAACGCACCCTGCGACCATCATCTATGCGTTCCTATGAGGAGAACATGGCAGAGAACGACAGGGAAGCAGGCGGTGATGCGATGGTGCCAGAAGTAACCACTGGACGCAGTAGGTCAGTAGCCGTAAAACGTCGCCCGGTAGTCGTTCGCAAAGCTGCATCCTCAACAACGCGAACCGCCAGTAATGGGGCTACGTCACACGCCGATGATCATGATGACGACCCGGAAACAGCCTAGCCAGGGTAAGCTATTGCCTTTTGTGCTTACAGGTAAAGCTGACAAGAAATACGAATCTACAATCTATATCCCCTGAAAGGTACGGGGGGAAGAGTACGCTAGACGTTCGTCCGGTTTCTCTGCTGAAAAATTCAAAGCATTGGACAACATGGCACGAGTTATTATCTACTCCGGTAAGGGTGGCACCGGCAAAACAACCATCTCTGCTTCAACAGCGGCATTGCTTGCCCAACAAGGAAAGCGTGTGCTAATCCTCTCTAGTGACCCTGCCCACTCGCTGGCAGATGTGCTAGGAGTACCCCTAAGCCGGGAAGAACCAACCGAAGTAGCCGCTCAGTTCTATGGTATGGAAGTGGATACCGTTCACGAGTGGCGGCGCAATCTTGGGGGCTTTCAACAGTTTGTGGCAAGTTCCTATAGCAAACGGGGTATTGAGCGTTCTACGGCTACAGAACTGGCAAACCAACCTGGGCTCGATGAAATCCTCGCCCTTCAGCGGGTGATGACCGAGGCAAAGAGTGACCGTTGGGATGCTATCGTGCTCGATACCGCCCCCACCGGCAACACCCTGCGCTTGCTTGCCTACCCAGAGTTGATCATTGGGGGCAACCTGGGCAAGACCTTCTTTCGTGCCTACCGCAGCATCTCCAATGTCGCTCGTCCTTTTGTCTCCCGCACCAGTGGTCACGATGTACCAGATGACCGCTTTTTTGATGAAGTACGCACCCTGCTTGACCAGATGGAGCAGCTTTCGGTCTTTCTGCTTGACCCTGGGGTGTCTATCCGATTGGTGCTCAACCCGGAAAAGCTGCCTATTCTGGAGACTCGACGGGCATATACCTTCCTCAACCTCTATGGATTGCTGCTTGATGCGGTAGTCATTAACAAGATACTCCCCCGCCAAGCCAATCTTGGCAGCTACTTTGATTATTGGGTCAATCTCCAACAAAATTACATTGCAGAGATAGAAGCCAGTTTTGCCCCTACGCCGCTTTTCAAAACCACGCTTCAAGCAAGTGAGCCTATCGGGATAAAACGGTTGTTGTCCGTAGGGGCTGTGACATTTGGCGACAACGACCCAGGCCTAGTGCTCTATGATGAACGCCCTATCTGGCTTGAACAGTGGAATGATGACCATGAGCCGGGTTACTATGAACTTTGTTTGCGACTTCCGTTTGTTGAGGGGTCAGCTATTGCCATTGAGCGTTGCGGGACAGAGTTAGCCATTACGCTTGGCAATGAGACCCTCCAGCGCACCATAGCCCTACCACGTATCCTCTACAATTGTCGGCTCAGGAGTCACCGCTACGAAGAGGGCGTTCTCCGGCTGGAATTTCACGAAGATACGACAGAAGATTGTGAAGAGAAACCATCCGATACCGTACAGGTTGAAGCCGCTTGATTGCATTGTATTGCATTGTATTGCATTGCATTGATTGACTGACGGTATGGGAAACAGGGAGATAATATGCGTATTGTCATGATGTCTGGGCAGAGTAGTATGCTCCAAAATGGAGCCGCACTAGCCACCGGTTGCCATGCCGCAGCTACGGGGCAGCGGGTGTTGGTGGTGGGGACTGGTCCCAAAGGGGGAATGAGCAAGCTCTTGGGGGAGACGCTCAAGGAAAACCCCACCGAGATTGAAACGAACCTCGCCGCAATGGAACTCGGCACGCTAGAAGAGATGCGAAAACGCTGGGAAGCCTTGTGTAGCAACCCACGTATGGGCATGACCGGGCGATTGCGCGAAATCCAAGCTGACGAAATCCCTAGCTTTCCGGGTATGGATGAGATAGCTGCCCTCTTAGTCATCAATCAAGCAGCCTTGTCTGATGCCTTTGATCTGGTGGTCTTTGGCGGTACGACTATAGATAGTCTCATCAATGGTATCACCCTGCGCGATATGATACGCTGGATTGTGCGATTGGTCAGTGGGCTAGACCGCGGTCCTGGCACATCGCGCTCCTCGCAAGATGTGGCGTTGTTGGCAGGGGCAGGCGCTTTCATCAATACGGTGAGTTCGGCAGGGTTGCTGCAAGATTTGCGGGTTGCGCTAGACCGCTACTGTACCTGGTTTGATGCTGATGTAGGGACACGAGTGCGGTTGGTGATGCCTGCCGAAGAATTGCATTTCGCTGGTTTGCGCTCTATTTTCCACCGCTTTGGGCTATATGGGATGCATGTAGACACGCTCATAGCGCGTAGTGGTGATGCGGGGGTTGATGATGATGTCCAAGAAAAGTTTGGGCATTTGCTGCTGTCTGACCCGCTGTCCCTATCCCCGACTGATGTTGCAGGATGGGCAGAGCGGGGGAAGAGCCTCTATAGCCAGCGCGAATCTGGGCTTGATCTCCCCGTTATGGACACGCCAGAGACGATACCGCCGCCTTTCCCCTACCACTCAGAAGTACGCTTGCACATTCCCCTGCTTGATACCAGCGAGCTTGATATAGGGGTCGCCAGCGAAGAGGTAGTCGTCCGGGTTGGTCCCTATCGCCGGCACCTGATGGTCGCGGGGATGGAGCGTGGGGGACAATTGCGTGCCAAGATTGAAGGTGAGACGCTACGTTTGTGGGTAGAATAGGCGGAGTATCCTTTTCCAGAGGGCAGGACTTGACCGTTCTGCTTAACCAAAAACGGGCATGAGCAGAAGTCAAGCTACACCAACAGTAAAATACACCACCTACCGACAAGAGGTAGAGCAGGCATTAGCCGGTAAGCTGCGGCGAGGGGAACGTCATCGTTTGGAAGCCGAGTATGTGCTGATAAAACGGGCGCGTTTCCTCAAGCTGAATGGGATAACCCATCACTACCAGGACGAGGGACCACGACACGGCGAGCCTATTGTGCTGGTGCATGGGTGGGATTGCTCGGCGATGTGGTGGCACCACGTTGTCGGTCCGCTGGTCTCGTTGGGCTATCGGGTCATCCTGTATGACCTCAAGGGGCATGGCTTTTCTGACACCGACCCCTCGCGCAACTATACGGTGCAGAGTTTTAGCGATGATCTCTCAGCCCTAACGACAGCCTTAGCCCTCCCATCACACCACATTGTCGCCTTCTCGCTAGGCGCGGCGGTTGCGCTACACTATGCGGCACATGATCCAGATCGGGTACGGAGTTTGGCATTCTTCAACTTTGGGCTATTCCCTGCCAATCCCATTTTGATGAAGCTCATCCCAATGATGCTGGATGCGATTTTCAACAAGCTACTGCGTCCTATCACCCATCGCGGGCTATGGATAATCCCCTACATCTATGGGCGCATCTTCCTAGCCAAGAACACCCCGCTAGTCAGTGATACCCGCATTGGGACGCTAGGGGTGCGGCTCTGCGACCCTGAAGCGGTACGTATCTCTGCGAAACAGTTGGCAAACTGCGATGTCCTGGAGTCTATTCCCCGCCAAATGGAACGGATTAGGCAGCCGGTGTTGCTGGTGGCAGGTGAGGGCGACCCGGTGGTGCCGCCGGAGAATAGCCGCAAGCTCATGGAAGTTGCCCCCGATGGGATGTTCATTGAGGTGCCGCGGTGTGGACATATTATCCTGTTTGAACTGCCCCAACTTGTGGTACAGATTCTCTACCAGCATTTGCGCGTGGCATCGTGTAATAACGGAGACACGGAGTGAAATGGAGTCCTGGCAAGAGATACCGTACAGAAACGCAGAGACGCAGAGATGCAGAGACGCAGAGAAACGGACTACAACGGGGACTATCATAACCTCTTGACCGAAACCTCGGCATATGAGGGGAAAATACTATGGACAGACAAACTTTATTAGCACGTATTGCTATTAACCCAGATATTTGTTTTGGGAAACCCTGTATACGAGGACACCGGATATGGGTATCACTCGTGCTTGATCTCCTAGCAAGTGGTATGTCAGTACAAGAGGTCGTAGCCAATTATCCAGGCATAGAATCCGATGATGTCTTGGCTTGTATTGCTTATGGGGCAGAGATGTCTCGTGTTTGAGCAATGGTAGCGAGTGTGGTATTATTTTGACAGACGTAGACTATTAGCCTCTAGGGTATTCGTGTATGTATCTCTACATGCGTTTGCATGGGCAAAAAGTCAACCTAAACATGGAGCACGAAAGTCCTCCATCGCTTACAGTTGGACAATATACCTACCAACCAGCACGACTAGCCCGTCATGTACGCAAGCTCGTTGGCAAAATGTGGGGGCAGAGTATCCCCCCCGACCTGCTCCAAAATCGGCTCTTCTTTGAGGTCATCGAAGATACGCGACCCTGGAGCTATGGGGGAGATGGTGGCAACTACACGCCGGCTGAGGGCGCATCGGTGCTGATTGGCAAATGGAATGAGCACGACTCGGCATGCATTGCGCTGCATGAGTTTGCCCACGAAGTCCATTTTCACGGTGGCGGCTATGACCAAAGCGACTGGGTGGTGCGCGAGGCAGTGGCACTGATGGCGGAGCGCGAGGCGGGGCTAAACCGTACCCACATTTTCACAGAAGAACCCTACCACACCGCGGCAAACTTGGTCGATCAGTTTTTCCAACTGCGAGCCTTTACCCGAATGCCGTTTGTCAAGCGTTGGCAAGAGGTCAGTACCTTAGTGGAAAGTACCGAGCTTGCAGATACACTCAACTTCTACCTTGACCGCAGCGAGGGGTTAGGCTTATCGCGCTGGCTCCAGCGATATAGCCCCGATGTAGAACTCCGTGAGCAGATTCTCTTGACGCTTGCCAGTTGTTCATTGCGCTATAGTATCAAGTATCGCCGCTTGCTCATCCGCAGTCTGGTGCGCTGTCCCCTCAGCACCCCGCCTGATCGGTTGATCAATGTCATCAATGCTGTGGTAACATTAGATTGGCGATACCCGGAAGAGGATATGGCAACGATTATCAATTTTTGTTTTGCTCCGTTGCATGGCACCCGCCGCAAGGTGCTCGTGCCAGGACAACAGCAAAGTGGGTAAACAGTAACAGATTGAGTCGGTAAAGCCCTGGGGCGATACCCCAAACTGAAAGAAGAAAGGCAGAAGATTACCTGATGTCAGAAGAAACAACCAGTAGTACACCATCCGTAGAGAGTAACGAGGTCAACATTACCTCTGTACCGGATGCCATGCGCGGTTTTGTGAAAGGTGCCTTGCCCCCACAGGGTATTGAGGAGTTTTCCAAGTTGGTAGAGACAACCTTTACCAATGTGGTAGACCTCTACACCAATGTGTTTACCCAAACATTCAAGGGGTTTCAACCGCTTTTTGATGCGATAGGGGAGCTATTCCCGTCAGAGCATCACGAGTCATGTATCCCCCGCAAGCGCATTATGATCAACCAGAACAAGGAAAAGACGAACGGACACAACGGACACGAAGGACAGCCGGAAGCCACAGAATCAACCGAGTAGGAGATGGTTAAGCCGTAGTTGTAGAGCCGTTGCATGCACCGTCTCACCGTGCAGCCCCCCAGCCCCTGCCCTTCATCCACCGAGGGGAGAAGGGGAATGAACGGTTCCCCCTCGCCCTTTTATGGGAGAGGGGGCAGGGGGAGAGGGTGTCGGGAGAGGGGGCAGGGGGGGAGAGGGTGTCGGGAGAGGGGGCAGGGGGAGAGGAGAGGGTTGTTATCCCCCCCATCCCCAGCCCCTTCCCCCACCCCTT
>CAYPHM010000112.1:0-1667 GCA_964410555.1 uncultured Chloroflexaceae bacterium
TCCCATAAAGGGCGAGGGGGAGTCGCCCGGTTCCCCTTCTCCCCGCGGTGGGGGAAGGGGCGAGGGGATCGGGGGCAAATTGGACTTTGACGTAGCCCTAACTCCTTGCTTTGTTTAGGTACCATACACCCTCAATTATGCTATACTTGAGTGCAGGAACAAGCCAAACACGCCCCTGTTTCCCACTACCCTATTGGGCATACTAGAAAGGAGACGTTATGCTAGAAACTCCCCATCAACAGGCACAAACTCTCACATTGACCACCTCATCCCAGACGACTTTGCGTCCATTGATTGAAGCTGCCATTCGCAACGAGTTGCGTGTACTCCATGCAGGGATACGCCGCACCCAACAACGCCTTGCGAATTTTGAAACCCAATATGGAATGGAGACCCATGAGTTTTTGCGTCGCTATCACCATGATGAAATCACTGAGACCCTGGAGACTATCGAGTGGCTTGGGGAAACGAAAATGTTAGCACGTTTGCAAGAAGATGAGGCGGCATTGCGGGAGGTCCGCTTTGCTGATTGAACAGTATTTTGAACATCTACAACGTAGCATTGAAACCAACCCAGTTGCTCAAACATTCAGTATGACTTACGAAAAGCGATCTGCTTATCGTGGGTATATTCGGGGAGAGGTGCTGTTTGTAGATGATTCCGTGCTGCATATTCGGGAGTTTGTCGAAGTACGTGATACCCCCGTTCGATTGACGTATGCATACCATTATATGGATTCTACACACCAATTGGTATTTCGCTATGATAATGCGGAACACCATCAAAGACTGAACCTTGCTACCTATCCCCATCACAAGCATGCGGGAAGCGAAGATACCGTTATCGAATCGCATGCCCCTGATCTCGTAGCCGTATTGCAAGAGATAGAAGCCATGCTCCCGCTACCGGAGTGAGGGAAATGAAGGGTATTTCTGTTTGCGTACAAGCGTCCTCCGTCCTTGCGGGGACGCTTTTTTGCGTGTCCATATTGTTGACAAAAAATTCAATTTGGTGTATAAATGGCATAGGTTATGTATGTTAAGCATTGAGTAGGTAACGTATGCGCTCGCTAGGATTAGTAGCACAATTGCATCAGATAAACTCCTGGTTCCTACCCCCTAGGGTTGGGGAGATGATGTTTTTCCCGTTGCAATCAGGTTTTACATCCCCCCCCCCCCACATTTATGTCTATATAACTCTTTTCTCCATACTGTTTCTGGTAGGGAAAAGCTATCAATGGTTTGTTGCCTATCGGCGCGAAGTGTCTTTATCTTCGCGCCGTTTTGTTGTGCCCGTGGGCAAAGGGCAGAGAGCGTTTATTTTCGTAGTGGTATAAGAGACAATTCCTGCGCTGCCCAAAACGTTATTATGGGCAGTTTAGGAACTAAGAACATGAAAGAAAGGTGATTGTTATGGAGAAGAAGAAACAAGGACATCGTTCATTTGTTGGTATTGGAATGACATGGTTTTTTGCTCATCGGCTTGTGCTGCTTGTGCTGTTGGTAGTGCTGGCGAGCAGTGCGTTTATTACCACGAAGGTATGGGCTGTAACTCAGCCCGCCACGCCTACACCCATCGCCACACTTGCCGCTACCGACCAGACCGGTACGCCCACATCCACATCCACATCCACATCCACATCCACATCCACATCCACATCCACATC
>CAYPHM010000112.1:1767-15595 GCA_964410555.1 uncultured Chloroflexaceae bacterium
CCACATCCACATCCACATCCACATCCACATCCACATCCACATCCACATCCACATCTACATCTACATCTACAACCACATCCACAACCACATCCACACCTGTTACCCCAACAACCACATCCACACCTGTTACCCCAACAACCACAACCACACCTGTTACCCCAACGCAAACGCCTGTTTCTACACCAGTTATCAACCCCATCAGTGAGGTAGAGCCAAACGACAGTGAAGAAACAGCACAAAACTTGTCATCTATTGGGTTGGGCAATCCTGTCAATGCACAAATTAGCCCCCCCGGTGATGTGGACTGGTACAAATTTGAGGCAGTAGCCGGGCGTACCTATGTGATTGAACTCTTCAATGTGAGCAGCAGTTTGGGGTTAGAAGATGGATATAACTGCGGACGCAGGGGTTGGGGTCTCTGGACAGCTATCTCCAACCCCAACCTGGTTGAAATAGGGAAGCAGTGCTACAACAATGCGGGGGGTACATTCCAAAGCAAGCAAAGTTTTATAGCCGGGGAGAGTGGCACATACTACATCAAAGTAGCTCCACACGAAGACAGCGTGAGTGGCAGTTACAGTTTGCATGTTTTGCCCAAATATGATGAGCCGGGCGCAATGTGGGATGAAACCACATTTGAGCCTAATAATGCATCCGCCAACGCCTACCTCATTACACCCGGATATGAGCACGCCCTGACCAGCGTGATCGAGCAGCACAATCCTATCTATCACACGGAAGAAGCGGATCACGACTGGTATCGCTTCGATGCAGTAGAAGGGCGCACCTATGTGGTGGAGTTGTTCAACGTGAGCAGCAGCCTAGGGTTAGAAGACGGATATTATAACTGCGGTGAATCGGGGAGAGGTCTCTGGCTCCTCATTCAAAACCCATCCTACGAAAAAGTAGCGAAGCAGTGTCAAAATACCAGTGGCAACAACGTTCAGATTTCCACGATTTTCACCGCAGGCAGCAGCGGTCCATATTATATTATGGTTATGCCGCACGATGACAGCGTATCTGGCAGCTATAGCATTCGGGTGCTACCCAAATATGATGAGACGGGGGCATCGTGGGATTCCACAACTTTTGAACCAAACAACAGGGCAGTAAATGCTTATGCCATGACACCCGGCTATACCGGTGCATTGAGCAGTACAATTGAGCAACATAAGACAGAAAACTATGCCCCTGTTCCTGATGTTGACTGGTACCGCTTCGATGCAGTAGAAGGGCGCACCTATGTGGTGGAGTTGTTCAACGTGAGCAGCAGCCTAGGGTTAGAAGGGAGAGGACTTTGGCTCCTTATTCAAAACCCATCCTACGAAGAAGTAGCGAAGCAGCGTAAAAATACCAGTGGCAACAACGTTCAGATTTCCACGATTGTCACCGCTGGCAGCAGTGGTCCATATCACATTATGGTTATGCCGCACGACGACAGCGTATCTGGCAGCTACAGCATTCGGGTGCTACCAAAATATGATGAGCCGGGGGCATCGTGGGATTCCACAACTTTTGAACCAAACAACAGGGCAGTAAATGCTTATGCCATGACACCCGGCTATACCGGTGCGTTGAGCAGTACAATTGAGCAACGCAAGGCAGAAAACTATGCCCCTGTTCCTGATGTTGACTGGTATCGCTTCGAGGCGGTAGCAGAACAAACCTACATTGCAGAGCTTTATAGTGTCAGTAGCAGTCTGGGAATAAACAAAGGAGACAATTGTTACTGGTTGCGAGACAGAAGAGGTCTCTGGTTGCTTGTTTTGGATGGTGCCTTTAATGAGATAGCAAAACAATGTGATAGTGATATGAGCGAAGATGTCACCACCTCAGTTGAATTTACCCCAGGCAAGAGAGGGGTCTACTATATTGGGGTTTATGTCCAAGAAGACAACGTTTCAGGTAGCTATGCTATTCGGGTGCGCCGTCCGCAAGATGTTCCGCCAACGGCAACGCCAATCGTAACGCCATCCCCTAGCGTCACGTCCACGCCAGAGCTAACTGTCACCGTTGTGCCGACCACGACGACCACGCCCATACCGAGCGAACCGCCAAGTATTGCCATAGACCCCACAACTGGTAAACCTGGGAGCCGTTTTGTCTTGAGCGGCACCAATTTTGGCACGGTAACTCATGTTGCTATTGCCGTCAATGGCAAGAACGTAGCGAATACGAGCATCATAAGTGACAGCATGACCATCGCTCTTGTGACAGCCGAGGATGCTAAAGTGGGTATTTATCGTGTCACGATTACGGAAGCGTCAAGTAGCCTAGCCGCCGATGATCCATTGGCAAGTGTTGAGTACACGCTTGAGGAAGCGGCACCGCTACGGGAAGACCAGCCCGAAGGGGCGACATCGGTTGATGTCCCCGTATCAGTAGAGCCAGAGACCACAGTGCCACCCGTCTATCTCCCCATAGTCGTGAGGTAGCAGTTTCGTACCAGGGTGGGGGTTGCGCTTCGTAATCCCTATCCTGATTCCTCCCCCACACACTCCCACCCCCCGCCCCCTTCTCCCATGTCCGGTTGTAGAGACGTAGCATGCTACGTCTAGCCCATCCCCCCGCGGTGGGGGATGAGTTAGTGCTAGTTGGTCTCTTCTCCCCAACGTCCCGGTATTTTGTCAAAACGAAGTTTGGCAAATGCCGTTTTGTAGTCTTTAGTCATAGGGCTTGCTCTCGATCAGGCAATAAGGCTTCTATAGATACCCCATATAATTGGGCAAAGGTAGCTACCTCAATAATATCTATCCGTCTTTCTCCCGATTCGCACTTAGAAACATACGATTGAGGCTTTCCTAAGTGGGAAGCGACTTCTGCTTGGGTTAGTCCAGCTTGTTTACGTGCTGCGCGTAGCTGTTCTAAAAACTGTTGGTATTGAGCAGTATGGGTTTGTCCTGACATGCATATAGCATATAGCTACTTGCGTAATATCCCAAAGGGGGATATACTGTAAGCATAGAGTATCCTGTATTGGGATATACCCACAGAGAAGAAATAGAGGAATCTATGAAAACAAAAATCCTTAGTCTAAGCAAGCCACAACGCATGGTATTGCTGAATCACTACCGTGTTGGTGGGGGCATTATTGCGCTCCATTCGCCTGCCAATAGCCTAACAACCCTGCATATTTACGTAGATCGCAGTGGGGTACTGCGGCATAGTGCCACAGACAAACCGGTGTATCCGCTCTCCTTGCGTACTCCCGCAGAGACATCAGCCCTTCCGTATGAGCCACCAGCTTTTGCCGATGACCAGCAGACTGAAGTACGCACCCAAGCTCTGGCAATTTGCCATTCGGCTCACCGTCAGCTTGCCGAGATAGATGCTATCGGTTGCTATCGGCGTGAGGCGGTCCGTACTGTTTTACAACGTGAGGCGACAGGCTGGACGTTTCGCGTGATTGTCGGAAATGATGCATTATGCGTAGATGCTCCAGAGGGGCTTTCATGGATACTTGCGCGTGATACGCATGGCTCTTGGTACCCTTGTCCAGAGCAGGAAACAGCGCGTTTTGAGCAAGCGTGGGGGGGATGTGTCTATGATACCTGGACCCAACGGGTGCTCAATACGGCAGCATACATTATAAGGCAGACGTATGGGGTTCTATCCAATGGATGAGGGACATCCCTTATAGTAGGGGAAAGTTCTACAATAGAGCCGTTTTACCCGAACTAGCGGTATGGTAGGGGATGGGCGCACGGCAGTGCGTCCGATGGGTTTGGTTGGTGAGCCGTTGCATGCAACGGCTCTACAGGGGAATCCCATAAAAGGCGAGGGAGGAACAGTATTGGTAGCAAGGGAGCATGCCCCCTTGCTACCACACCCTGCCCGGTTCCCCTTCCCCCCGCGGTGGGACACGAGGCATGGGATGGGAGACATTGCCAGACAATCCTACCCCCCCACCGAACGCTTGGCGAGGTGTTGGAGCACAACCGCGTAGACCTCCATACGCGCCCGGCGTAGTGGGCGGCGGTGTCCTAGCAGATACTTAACCGACTCCACCCACAACTCCCACAGATAGCAAAACCAGAGGAAAGCGCGAAGTCCCCCGGCGAAGGTTGCCCCATACCACATCTCTGCCAACCGAAGTTTGCTCTGCTGAAAATCGCTGTGGCGAGTGGTCAATACCTGCTCACTGCTCTTGCCCTCGTGGTGCATCACCACCGCATCGGGTAGGTAAACAATGGGACCATACGCCTGCCGCAAGCGGTGCTGCCATTCGAGTTCCTCACTATACATGAAGAATCCTTCGTCAAGCCCCCCCACTGCTACAACCGCCGCTCCCCTCACCAACAACGCTGCCCCCACCAACCAATCAACCTGTTGGGGTTCATGCACACTCACCTCAGCACACCGGTAGCGCATTGCCCAGGGGTTTTTTTGCCAAACCTGCTCCAACGGGGTACTCTCCCAAAAGAACGTCATCTTCATAGGGAAGCGTCGCCGCGAAGATTGGATACTACCATCGGGGTAGCGCAACTGGGGACCAACACCCGCGAGGTATGGGTGGCTGTCTAGGTAGGCAACGAGCCGGGGAATGGCATCCCCAATAGGCTCCGTGTCTGGGTTGAGCAACAGCAGATAGTCTGGCAACGTCCCCATAGATCGCAACGCTTGCAAGGCAAGGTTGTTGCCGCCAGCAAACCCCTCATTGCGCGGGGAGGCGATGACCTGCACATGGGGAAAGGTCGCTTGCACCATCGCCGCCGAACCATCGTGGCTCGCGTTGTCTACCACAATGATGTCGGTGGAATACTGCTCCAAAAACAGCCGATCTGCTGCCAACGAAGCCTCAACCGCCTGAAGACAACGACACAAAAGGTCGCGCACATTCCAAGAAACAATAATAATAGCAAGCGATGGCATAATGCTACTTGATAATCTTCTGTATCTGCTTGAACTGGTCGCTGCCCGCTACCTGTAACAATTCAAACAAGGCCATCTCCACGCTAGTACTACCCGCCCCAAGTTGGCGCATTTTGGTCAAGCCAAGTTCGCGGTTTTCGGCAGTGCGTGAGGATATGGCATCAGTGACAAGCTCCACCTCATACCCATGCTGCACAAGTTCGGCGGTAGTCTGGTAGACACAAATATGCGTTTCAATGCCGGCAACAAGTACTTGTCGACGGTTGTAGTCAGTCAGGGCTTGCATAAACGTAGTATCACCACAACAGCTAAAATGTACTTTGCTGATAGGCTGCGTACCAGGGGGGAGCAGGGCTGCGATGTCGGGCAGGGTTGGTCCTAGCCCTTTCGGATATTGCTCCGTCACGATAATGGGGATGTTGAGCACCTGTACCCCCTGGATGAGCTTTTTCAGGTTTTCAAACAACGATTCTTTGTTGTGCATGGCGTGGGCAAGATTGCCCTGTACGTCAATGAGCACGAGTATAGTGTGTTCTGTCTGTAACATAGGGTTTATGGTTCCTTCCCGTGTTCTCTTGTCAAAGCTATTATAGCAAAGATTGGGCAACGGGGGTAGGGATGGGGGCTGCCCAGCGAGACGTTGCATGCAACAGTTAAAAGAATCTCTTGCAAACTTTTCTCTCGTGCATAAATAGAGTAGAATAGGAGAGGAGAATAGCATAGAGACAAACGCAGGAAGAAAAGTACGTATGGCACATGGAACATCAAAGGGGGTATTCCCCCCGCGACCATCAGAGACAACTAACATACCAGACTGTTACCTCTCGGTGGTTATCCCCATCTACAACGAGGAAGAGAGTCTACACCTGCTCTACCAACAGCTTACCAAAAACCTAGCTCCCATCAACGGCGGCTATGAAATTATCGCCGTGGATGATGGGAGTAAAGATAAGAGCTTTGAACTATTGAAGAGCTTTGCCCAGGGCGACCCCCACCTACGGGTTATTCGCTTTCGGCGCAACTTTGGGCAGACGGCAGCATTCTCGGCGGGCTTTGCCCATGCCCGTGGGCAAATCATCGTCACGATTGATGCCGATTTGCAAAATGACCCTGCCGACATCCCTCGGCTTTTACAGAAGATAGACGAAGGCTACGATGTGGTCAGCGGGTGGCGGGAGCGGCGCAAAGACCCGTTTATCAACCGCAAACTCCCCTCGATGCTCGCCAACCGGCTCATCTCGCTGATGACGGGTATTCACCTACACGACTACGGGTGCTCCCTCAAAGCCTATCGAGCAGAGGTCATCAAGAGCATACAACTGTATGGGGAACTACACCGCTTTATTCCAGCGATTGCCTCGTGGCAGGGGGTCGCCGTGACGGAGGTTCCCGTCAATCACCACGCCCGGCGGTTTGGCACATCTAAGTATGGCATCAACCGCACCGTGCGGGTGCTGCTTGACCTTATGACGGTACGCTTTCTCCTGAGCCAACGCACCCCCATACAGTCGTTTGGTCTCGTGGGGCTAGGTTCTATGAGCACCGGCGGGGCGATCAGCTTCTACCTTGCTCTGCTCAAGCTCCTCAAAGGCGAACGTCTCTCGCAACGTCCGCTACTACTGCTTGGTATCCTGCTTATTATTCTTGGTGGGCAGTTTATTAGTATGGGCTTAATTGGTGAGCTTGTCGTTCGTACCTACTATGAAACGCAGCACAAACCCATCTACGTTATCCGTGAGATTGTCAATGATAATGATAATGATAATGATACGGCTATAGCTACGATTACGGACCAGGTATGATGGTAAGGAACCAGCATTGCCAACGTGAGGCGGAGGGTTAAGCTATGACAGTCGCCCTGTCTATTGTCGTGCCAGTGTACAATGAAGAAGAGAATATTCTGCCGCTCTATGAGCGGATAACTGAGGTTATGGCAACTGCTCCAGACCCCTACTCGTCTAGCTATGAGATCATCCTCGTTGATGATGGTAGCAGAGACAAGAGCATGGAGCAGAGCATCCAGGTGCAGCAGCAAGATGACCGGGTGTGCGTTATTCAGTTTCGCAGCAACTTTGGCAAGACGGCAGCCTTACACGCTGGCTTTAGCCATGCGTCTGGCGAGCGGGTGGTCACAATTGACGCGGATATGCAAGAAGACCCCGGCGATATATTTCTGCTATTGGAGCAGATAGACGCAGGCGGGTATGATGTTGTCTCGGCATGGCGACGGCGGCGAAATGACCCGATAGACAAGACACTGCCTTCGCGCATCTTCAATGGCGTAGTTGCTCGCCTTACCAACATTCCCTTGCACGATTTTAACTGTGGGTTTAAAGCCTACACGGGCGAGGCGGTAGCAGACCTCTGCCCCCGCTTCTATGGCGACTTGCACCGCTTCATTCCTGTGCTGGCAGTGCAGCATGGCTTCCGTGTGACAGAAGTGCCGGTTGAGCATCGCCCGCGGCGATTTGGCAAAAGCAAGTTTGGCACCAAGCGATTGCTCAATGGCTACTTGGATTTTATCCAGGTGCTCTTCCTAACGACCTACCTGCAACGACCATTACGACTGTTCGGGATGATTGGCACACTGTTTTTTGGCATTGGGTTGGCTATCAACATCCATTTGACGTGGGTCTGGCTCATGGGCGAATACATTAGTCGCCGTCCCCTGCTGACGTTTGGCGTGTTGCTGATGATTACCGGCTTTCAGTTTATCAGCACCGGGTTGTTGGGGGAGATGCTCCGCAACTCGGCGTTTCGAGCGGGGGATGAGTATAGCATACGGCGGATGATCGGGGAAAAAGATGATCACGAGAAATAACCACCTATGACTACCAGTCTCGTAACCGGCGGAGCCGGGTTTATCGGCTCACATGTGGTAGACACGCTGCTCACCATGGGACACCGCGTGGTTGTGCTTGACGACCTTAGCGGTGGCTTTGAGCAAAACATCAACCCGTCGGCGATCTTTTGCTGGGGCAGCATCGTTGATGATGTGCTGGTACATAGCCTATTTGCCGACTACCAGTTTACCTATGTCTTTCACCTCGGCGCATATGCCGCCGAAGGATTAAGCCACTTTATCAAACGGTTTAACTATACCAACAACCTGCTTGGCAGCGTCAACCTTATCAATGCTGCGGTAAACAGTGGGACGGTGCAATGCTTCGTCTTTACCTCGTCTATCGCAGTATATGGTGCTGGACAACTGCCTATGCGGGAGGATATGATCCCCACACCGGAAGACCCCTATGGCATTGCGAAGTATGCGGTAGAGCAAGATTTGCACGAGTCGCTGGCGTTGTTTGGGCTGCCTTTCCTCATTTTCCGCCCCCACAACGTCTATGGCGAGCGGCAAAACATTGGAGACCGCTACCGTAATGTTATTGGCATCTTTATGAACCAAGCGATGCAGGGGGAACCGTTTACAATCTTTGGGGATGGTACGCAGATGCGGGCGTTTACCCATGTGGATGATGTCGCGCCAATTGTTGCGCGTGCTGTGGAACGCCCGCATACCTTCAATCAGGTATACAACATTGGGGCAGATACGCCCTATGTTGTCAACGATTTGGCACAAATGGTCGCAGACGCTATGGGGGTACCCTTGCAGGTGTCCTACTTGGAAGCCCGACGAGAGGTATTCCATGCTTTCTCCTCCCACGACAAGGCACAGCAAGCCTTTGGCGACCTGATGCCACATATCCCACTGGAAACAGGGATAGCACGTATGGCAGCATGGGCAAAACAGCATGGCGCACGGACTACCGCCCCCTTTACGGCTATTGAGGTAGCCAAGAACATGCCCCCGTCATGGGCGGCGTGGGCAGGGAAGTAGCCACTCCCTGTCCCCAGCTCCTGCCCATGAGAGTTAGGTTATGTTGTAGAGACGTTGCATGCAACGTCTCTCCGAGCAACCTCCCCATCCCTAGCCCCTTCCCCCGCTACACGGGAGAAGGGGAACCGGGCAACTCCCCCTCGCCCAATGGGAGCGGGGGCAAGGGGGGAGAGGGTATCCGGGAACCCCCCATCCCCTAGCCCCTTCCCCCGCTACACGGGAGAAGGGGAACCGGGCGACTCCCCCTCGCCCTTTATGGGAGAGGGGGCAGGGGGGAGAGGGTGTCGCCCAATGGGAGAGGGGGCAGGGGAGACGGGTGGAAAAAAAGGCAAGCAATGGTAACAGGAAGGCAACACACAATGCGAATTTGTTACTTTGGGACATATGAACACGACTACCCACGCAACGTCATGTTTCTTACTGGTATGCGAAAAGCCGGTGTTATCGTCTACGAATGTCACCAACCCATATGGCAGGGTATGCGCGACAAAACCGGTGCCTACCGTGGGCTAACACTACTCAAGATGCTGCTGCGTGTGGTCATTGCCTACGTGTTGCTCACTGTGCGCTACTTGCGTATGCCTGCCCACGATGTCATGATGGTCGGGTATATCGGGCATGGCGATATGCTGCTTGCCCGTCTACTGGCATGGGTACGCGGTGTGCCGCTAGTCTTCAATATCACCCTGTCACTGTATGACACCTTTGTCAGTGGTCGCTCGCTGGTGAAAGATCTCTCCTTTACCGGCTGGCTCTTTTGGCTATTGGACTTTGTATCAAGCCATGCTGCCGATTTGCTCATTACCGACACCCAATCCTATGCAGACTATTTTGTCCAGACCTTTGGGGTAGCCCCAGAGCGGTGTTGTGTCGTACCGCTTGGTGCCAATGATCAACTTTTTACCCCCCCCCCCACAGCAAAGCACAACACTACCACCTGTGAAGTGTTGTTTGTGGGCAAGTTCATACCGCTGCATGGCTGTGAGACGATAGTACGGGCAGCCCACCTGCTCCGCGATAAGCCTATCCACATTACCATGATTGGCGATGGACAGGATTTCCCCCTTGTGCAACGGTTGATTGACGAATTAGCCCTAGAAAATATTACCCTCACCGGCTGGGTAGACTATACCGATTTGCCATCCTATGTGGCAAAGGCGGATGTATGCCTGGGCAACTTTGGTACTTCTGCCCGTGCGGGAAGGGCTATCTCCAACAAGGTGTATGAGAGTATGGCGATGCGGTTGCCGGTGTTGTCGGGTGATAC
Organism: uncultured Chloroflexaceae bacterium; assembly: GCA_964410555.1. Classification (GTDB taxonomy): domain Bacteria; phylum Chloroflexota; class Chloroflexia; order Chloroflexales; family Chloroflexaceae; genus JAAUSY01. Next base: position 11,745 of record CAYPHM010000112.1, read on the forward strand.
GCCGGGCTTGCGCTCACAGCTTGCAGTAGGCGAAGAGGTATGGGCATGTCGGGTGGGGGATGCCGAGGATATGGCACGTCAACTTGCCCATCTAGCCGCCGACCCCGCCCTACGCCAACGCCTTGCGGATACGGGGTATATCGCCTTTCAGCAACGCTATACTGTGCTGGCAATTGGACAGCGTATCACGAGGTGTCTAGCACGGGTGGTAGACACGGCGGCAATGCGGGGGCTACTGGCAAGCGGCGAACGAATGCTGCCTGCGGGCAGCCACAGCACCACAGAGGAGCAGTTAGCCTACCTACGCCACATGACTGCCTACGACTATGCCATTGACCAGATACAGCAAACGGGAGCAAAGCTCGTGCTTGATCTGGGGTGTGGTGAAGGGTATGGCACCCATCACCTTGCAGCTACAGCACCGGTTGAGACGGTGATTGGGCTAGACGTGGCACCAGATGCGGTTATGCATGCGGCAGCGCAATATACGACAGAAGATGGTCATTTTGGGGTGTATGATGGGCTAGTGTTGCCCTTCCCAGATGAGTCGCTAGATGCAGTCATAGCTTTTCAGGTGATAGAGCATGTCCATAATGATGCGCTCTTTGTACGTGAAGTTCATCGGGTGCTGAAGCCGGGCGGCATCTTTCTGTCAACTACCCCAGACCGTAGCTATCGGCTGAAGCCGGGGCAAAAGCCCTGGAATCGCTACCACATCCGCGAGTATGCTGCCGATGATCTGGAGCAGGTATTGTCGTCAGCTTTTGCCGAGGTACAAGTACTGCATGTCTGTGGAACCGAGCGGGTGTACCAGATGGAGTGGAAGCGGGTGCAGTGGGCACGCAAAATGGCAGCACTTGACCCGCTGGCATTGCGCGAGCGGGTGCCAGAACGCACCCTGCCGATGCTGCGAGCACTGCTCAAGCGGGCTACAAAACAAGAGACCACAACCAACGATACTCCCGACTTCGCCACCGATAGCCAAGCCTATAGCCAGGATGATTTTTGGGTGCAAGCCACGAGCGACAACAGCCTTGATCTGTTTGGGGTCTGTAGCAAACGGTAGTGGTAAGCAGGGAGTATTCCCCGCTACACAAAGGCAAGCAGAGCTATGAGCAAAACGCGCTGGCTTATCCGTATCGTTGGTATTGTGGTGGCGGTGGCTTCGCTGGCAACTATTGGCTATCAACTTTGGCAAGCGTTGCCCCAACTCCGGGGGTTGGAGATACAGGTTGCCCCCGCTGTGCTCTCCCTCATCCTTATCAGCCTTAACCTTGTGTTGGCAGCCTTGCTCTGGCGCAACACCCTACAACGTTTGGGAGGGGAACTGCCTATCCCCACAACGCTGTTTATCTGGTTTGTCTCACAAATAGTCCGCTATGCCCCTGGGAATGTCTGGCACCTGCTTGGGCGGGTCTATTTGACCCAACAACAGCGTATTGATACCCGTTTGTCTAGCCTGAGTATGATGTTTGAATTGCTGCATGTGTTGACCTCTGGGCTAGTAGTGGCAACGGTGTTGTTGCTGATCTGGTGGCGAGATACCCTCTCGTTTGCTGCTCTCTTGTTGCTCCCATTTCTCGTGTGCTATCTCTTCCCCCAACTGCTGCACTACCCCTTGACATGGATTATGCGTCGCCGGGGGCAGAATATCCCCGACCTACACATTCGCCGGCGTGATCTGTTTGCGCTGCTACCGGGCTATGTGGCAGTCTGGCTTATCTATGGTGGCAGTGTCTACTTGCTGACCGCCTCGGTCTACCCCGTATCAATCTATGCCCTACCAACGCTTACGGGGATGTATGCGTTGGCATGGGTGCTAGGGTTTCTCAGCTTCATTACCCCTAGTGGGCTTGGGGTACGTGAGGGTATCTTGAGCTACCTGTTGAGTTTTGTTGTGCCAGTGCCAGTGGCTATGTTGTTGGCGTTATTGTTACGGGTGTGGATGACGGCGGGGGAATTGCTCAGTACTGCGGGGGCAGTCTGGCTCAAGCCAAAGGGGGAGCGGGTGGAAAGACAAGGGCTATAGTTCTTTTTTATGAAGAGGGAAAAATATCTGCCTTTCCAATTCTGTTCCCGTTCTTGTTTGTGGCGAAAGACTATGGTAGTATTGGCACAATTCTATGAACGTCTCAGCGTTCATCTCTCCAAAATCGTATTTTAGGATATGGCGCATAATACTAGAAAGTAGCAGGATATGAGTTCAGCCCTAGTGATTGGTGCGGGTATAGGTGGGATTGCTGCGGCAGCACGGCTTGCCCGTGCTGGCTATGATGTCACCCTCTTGGAAAAAAGCAGCAACTCTGGAGGACGCACCAACAAAATTGAGAAAGACGGTTTCCGTTTTGACACCGGACCAACCCTCTTTTTGATGCCAGAGGTATTTCGGCAGACCTACGCCAGCCTCGGTGAGCGTATGGAAGACCACCTGGAGTTGATACGGCTAGACCCAACCTACCGGGTTCACTTCCACGACCTCTCATCCATTGACCTGTCCGCAGACCTCGTGAAGATGCGCGAACGGCTCGATGGTATAGAGCCGGGGTCTTTTGGGGCTTACCTGCGCTTCTTGAGCGAAGGTTATCGCCACTACTATGTTTCGCTAGACCGCTTTGTTGGGCGCAATTTCAAGTCGCTACTCGACTACTTTAGCCCCGCTAATCTACCACTTATTGTGCAGTTGAAAGCCCTGATGAAGCACTACTCCAACACGTCTACCTATTTCCGTGACCCCAAACTGCGAGCGGCGTTTACCTTCCAGAATATGTACCTGGGGGTCAGTCCGTATGATGCGCTGGCGACCTACTCGCTGCTGCAATACACCGAACTGGCAGAGGGGATTTGGTTCCCCCGTGGCGGGATGTACCGTGTTATTGAGACGCTGACTGCCATAGCCGAGCGTAATGGTGTGACCATTCGCTACAACACCCCCGTTGCTCGTATTGAGGTAGACGGTACCCAAGCAAAGGGAGTGGTGTTGGAAGATGGTGAATTTTTGGCTGGCGATGTGGTAGTAGCCAATGCTGATTTGCCCTACGTTTATCGCAACATGCTACCGGATGATGGCACTGCTGCCTATCTCGAAGGGCTAAAATACACCTCATCGGCGTTGATGTTCTACTGGGGGGTTGAGGGCAGCGTAGATCCGCTCCTGCCCCACAACGTCTTCCTAGCAGACAACGAGTATAAGCTGTCGTTTGATCGCATTTTCCGTGATCTTACGTTGCCAGATAGCCCATCATTCTACGTGCATATCCCAACACATATTGACCCCACCACCGCCCCATCGGGCAGCAATGCTATGATGATCCTGGTACCTGTGGGGCATATCAATGATTACCAACCGCAAGATTGGCACGCTTTGCAAATGCGAGCACGCTCTACTGTGCTTACCACGCTAGAACGGCTTGGCGTAACCAATCTGTCACAGCGTATTATCTCGGAGTCTACCATCTCGCCGCCAGACTACCTCAATATGAATCTGGTCAAAGGATCGGCGTTTGGGTTGAGCCACAACTTTTGGCAGGTGGGGTATCTGCGGCCACAAAACCGCCATGCGAAGTATGGCAATCTCTATTTTTCGGGGGCGAGTACCCACCCCGGCACGGGATTACCCATTGTGTTGCTCTCGGCACGGCTCGCCGTAGAGCGCATTTTGCAGGAGCAGACGGCACCTACCCGCAAGCCATTTCCCGCCGCAGCGATGGGCTAAGGCATAGAGACATAGCAATGTCCCCATTGTTCCCCCTGCCCCCGCGGCGAGGGGGAGCCGTCCGGTCTCCCTTCTCCCCTCGGTGGGGGAAGGGGCTAGGGGATGGGGGGATGCACGGTGGGGGAAGGGCTGGGGATGG
>CAYPHM010000113.1:0-15475 GCA_964410555.1 uncultured Chloroflexaceae bacterium
TATGGGAGAGGGGGCAAGGGGGAGAGGGTTGTCGCCCTTTATGGGAGAGGGGGCAAGGGGGAGAGGGTTGTCGCCCTTTATGGGAGCGGGGGCAAGGGGGAGAGGGTTGTCGCCCTTTATGGGAGCGGGGGCAGGGGATGGGGGCTGACTGGGGAGGCATACAACCCCCTCGCCCTATTTGAGCCGCAAGGGTCAACGAGCGGATGTTTAGGGAATGAAATAGGGACCTTTGCCCGGCTGACCTACCCCTGAAAGGATCGGAGGACAACCGTTTCCTGTAGTATAATAGTAAGCATTGGAAATCACCACAGTTTAGTTGGATACACCAAGAGAGAGGCAAATCGATGGTAAACCAGGGAGAAGACCGTAGCCGCGAGTCATCACAGCGACTGCTGCAAATAGCTGAACGTGAGGTTGGGCGTATTATCCTAGACATCCACGATGGACCGGTGCAAAACATCTTCGCTGCCCTCTCACAGCTTAACATTGTCCAGCGCAATCTTGAACGCAATCCAAGCACAGAATGTATCCAAGTCCGCGAGCGGGTCTGTCAGAGCATCGCCTTGCTCGAAAATGCGCTCAATGAAATACGCACCTTTATGGGAATGTTTCGTCCCCCGGAGTTTGAACGGCGTGACCTCATTTCTGTACTAGACGGATTGGTTATCCAGCATGAAGAGATGACCAGCAACCCCGTACAGCTAGACGTTAAAGGGACGCTCCCTGATGTTTCGCTACCAGTCAAGATAGGATTGTATCGGGTGCTCCAAGAAGCCCTCTCTAACTCTTCACGCCATGCCCACGTAGACCAGCACTTTGTTTTGCTCAAGAGTGAGAACAACCAGATTATTATGGAAGTTTCAGATAAAGGACAAGGCTTTGATGTAGAGGCGATAATGAATCAACAGGAAGGGGTGCATATTGGGTTGGCTGGCATGCGAGAACGGGTGGATATTCTCGGTGGCAGTATAGACATCCAAAGCAACCCCAATAAGGGTACTCGTATTTGCGTTGTTGTTCCATGTGAATAGGAAAGCAAGAGGGCAGATATGCCTACGACTCATATTCGGGTCATGCTGGCAGATGACCATGCGTTGGTGCTAGAGGGGCTACGCTCGCTGCTAGAAGCTGAAGATGATATAGAAGTTGTTGGCACTGCAAGCAGTGGTGCTCAAGTTTTGCAGACAGCACAAGCATTGCGCCCTGATGTCATTGTGCTCGATGTTCGTATGCCAGATATGGATGGGCTTACCTGCCTAGAGCATATTCGTGCGGTTGGGTTGTCTAGTAAGGTATTGGTTCTCTCTGCCTTCAATGACGGTGATTCTATTCAGGCTGCACTGGAGAAAGAGGCAGACGGCTTTGCCCTCAAAACAGAACCGCCACAGCAGACTATCGCCAGCATCCGCCAAGTGTACCGTGGACACCTTGTTTTCCCCCAAGCCGCCCGACGGTGGCTGCGTACCCAACGACAACGACCCTCTGGTCCCACGCTTGAGGACCTCTCCGAACGGGAGGCAGAGGTATTGGCTCTTGTTGCCCGTGGACTCACGAACTCGCTGATTGCCCAAGACCTCAACGTCAGCGAAAACACCGTCAAGTTTCACCTACAAAACATTTACCAAAAGCTCAATGTCAACAACCGCACAGAAGCTACAGGGGTTTACTACAAGCTGCTGCAAGAGCGGTGATTTAGGGGCATGGTAACATCCCATGACCCTTCCCCCAACAAAGGGAGAAGGGGTATCACAACCCCCTCGCCATGGAATAGGAGCGGGGACGGGGGGAAGGAGCAGGGGATAGAAGCCAGGTTCAATGAAGAAATTATTGGTATTTACCAACTATTTCTCCACTGTATCTCCTCCATGTGGCATATTCACAACATACCAGTAGTATTGATACAATAGGAGTACCTATTAAAGGGAAGTCAATGGAGACTTCCCCATGCTATTTTGCAGCACAAATACGTTTTTACGTTGTAGATAGGAAAAATAGCCTCAAATGCTTTGTCTACATCGTGCAGTCTGGTATATCGTTCGGGAAACTCACATGCAACAATTGTCTCACCCGTAACGTCATAGAAAAAGAGGGCAGGTGTCCCTGAATTATCGCCGTGCTGCTACAGGAGAGATTATCTTGAAACCTTTTCGCAAAGCACAAGTTATATATGATGATGACCTCCCAACCAAGAAATATGGTGGGCAGGATGAACCAGAGATGTGGGACGAAGAACCACTTGACGAAGAACTCGAAGCTCTGGAGGAAGAAGAAAGCGACTCAGCTGAGGGTAACAACTATGTAGATGACTCTGTCCAACTCTACTTGCATGAAATCGGGCAAGTCGCTCTCCTGACCGCGGGTGAAGAATACGAACTCGCTCAACAAGTGGCGCGTGGTCAGGAAGCGTGCCATATCATCGAACATGAGTCGTATCGTTCAGGAGATGAACGTATCGCCCTGGAACGTGATATTGCCCTGGCAAACGAAGCACGCCGCAAGCTCATCCAGGCAAATCTTCGCCTCGTGGTGAGTGTTGCGAAGAAATATATTGGCAGGTCTATGTCATTTATGGACCTAGTACAAGAAGGAAACATCGGGCTAATGCGAGCAGTAGAAAAGTTTGACTACCGCCGCGGCAACCGCTTCTCCACCTACGCGACCTGGTGGATACGACAGGCTGTGACCCGCGCTCTGGCTGAACAGAGCCGCCTTATCCGCCTGCCTGTCCATCTCAGCGACTCAATTATGCGGCTGCGCCGAGTAGTCCACTCGCTGGAGCAAAAGCTCGAACGTGACCCGACCTATGAGGAAATTGCCCAGGCTCTTGATATGAGTCTCCGTAAGGTGAAGCGGCTTATGCGGGCATCTACGCAGCCCATATCGTTGGAGCAGCCCGTCAAGAGCAATGACCGTGAGGGGCGCATTGGCGAAATGTTAGCAGACGAAAATCTCGATTCGCCCATTGAAATTGCCGCCCAACACATGCTCAAGCATGAACTCAAGATGGTGCTTGACGACTTGCCAGAACGAGAGCGCAATATTCTGCTTTTGCGCTATGGGCTAGAAGATGGCAGACGACGCACATTGGAAGAGGTCGGGGTCGCATTTGGCATTACTCGTGAGCGCACACGGCAGATAGAGGCAGAGGCACTACGAAGGCTACGCCATCCAAGCGTAGGCAAACGGCTTCAGGGCTACCTTGACTAACGAAGTACGTATGATGGACAGACACGGAAAACAACAACGAAGAACCAAACTACTAGGACAACCCCCCCTTTACCGGGGGGCTTTTTTTCTCCCTAATATTTGCCCCAATATGAGCAATTTCCTCTGCTACCTTGTGTCGTACTTTCACCTATACGCGGTTCAATGTTATAATGTTTGAACGTCTGTAATATGAGGCACTATCAGAGCAATGACTAAAGAGTATTAGGTGATAAGCAACGACCATTTCACTTCCCAGTTTGGCAGGCTAAGGAGCTACCCGCATGCATGAACAGCAAACGTCCATTGGTCGTACCCATGAACTGACCATGATAGAGGAAATGATCCGTGACCCAGAAGGAGCACGACATTTTCTCCCCCTTGTAGGTGCAGCAGGCATTGGTAAAACATGGCTGCTGCGTACCCTCTACCAGCGCTATCGAGACGAACCCGGTATCCTGGTCGTTCGCATAGATTACGGTGAGTCGCGCCCACAGAGCCTCCCCGGTCTCAGTCTGCACGTCATCGAGCAGTTTGGTGTATACATGAATGACCAGCAGAAAGCTACCTACCACAAACATATGGCAGATTGGGGAAAACTGCTGGAAACCGAGCTAGACCCGGAACGCATCCGCGAGGAGCAGAACAAAATCTACCACTTTGGCATTGACCTTATCTGGCAGATGAGCCAGCAGCGGCGTACTCTCGTATTGTGCGATGGCATAGACCGCGAATCGGCGGCTGAGGACATCCAAAAAACCAACCTGCTCGCCACCAATCTGCCCAACACGGTCATGATCCTGTCCGGGCGACCTACGCCATTCACCCACTCCATCTATCAGGAGTGTAGCGACCTCTACAAACGTTGGACCTACCACGAACCCTATCAGCTTGGGGCATTCACGGAAAACGAGACGAAAAGCTATCTTACCCAAATCGTTTCACCCGACCTGCCAGCGCAAACCCAAACCAGCATTGTGCTGCTAACTACAGGACACCCCGTTTTAACCGCCATCGCTGGCACATGGCTAACCAGCCACACGCTGCCAGATGATCTCCTGCTCACTCCTGAGCAAGCCCAAGATGCTGCAACCTTTGCCGAGAAAAAGCAGCAATTTGAGCGATTGCTTGTGGAAGACATCCGCGCCCAACAACACCCCATAGACCAAGCGTTGCTCTCCCTTGCCTACCTAGACCGCCGCTACGACTCGCGCATTGTAAAGCGTATCTTGGGGATAGAGCAGGAGGAAGACCTCGCCGCGCTCATCACCGAACTGCAAGCCCACATCTTCACCCGCTCCTTCCTGCTTACCGACGGGGGGTTGCTGCATGAAGAGGCACGGCGTTTGCTGATGGAGCATGTGTGGCAGGAAGTAGACCCCGATGGCTCACAGCGGCTCGCGCTAGTACAGCAAGTCATCAACGAGTACTACCTACCAGAAATTGAGCATCTGGATAGTATCGTTCAAAACAAACTCGCCCGCAGTTTGCAGCCAACACTCACCACCGCCGAGCACCGCGACAAGCTGCCCATCCCCGATGAGTATTGGCCCAAGCGCGATCTCCAGATGGAATGTCTCTACTACCAGTTTTGCATCTCAGAGACCGCCGGCTGGTCCTATCTCAACCAACTGTTTGACGATGCGCTTACCCACCACTACTCGCTTATCCAGCTAGACGCAATTGTCAACGCGGTATATAAGCTCGCCCCACAACAGGTCAACTCGGCAAAATTCCAAGTACGGTTTGCCCAAATCCTGTTTGAAAAGGGCGAGGTCAAGCGGGCAGCCCAGGTAGCAGAAAAGGCGATGGACTCATCCGACATTGAGCCGGAAGATGCCGCCAAAGCCTTTATCGTCTTGGCAGACTCCACTACCGACCCTGCCGAGAAGGTGACACACTTCAAGGTCGCGCACGAAATGGCAGAGGCAGCAGAAGACCCCGTGCTTGAACTCAAGGTATTGAACCGTTTGGGATTGGCATACCGCCGTCAAGGACACTGGTCTGAAGCTGAAAGGGCATACCTGCAAGTGTTGCGCTTGCTCAACCCGGAGCAGGAGCCAAACCAATATGCTGCCACGCTCAACAACCTGTCGTTTGTCTACATGCTGAATGGCAACCCCACCCGTGCCGACAACCTGGCGGAGAAAGCCCTACGGATGCGGCGCGAGCAGGGCAACATCCACGGGCTAGGCTTTAGCTACTCTACCCGTGGGCGCATCTCCGAGGCGATGGGTGACTATGTGCTGGCACTACGCTACCATCGCACGGCAGTTGACCTGTGCGAGCTGGTGGGCGACACGAACAACGCCGCGCTGATGCAAGTCAACGTTGCCGCCTGCGAATGTCACGGACAGAAGTTTGAGACGGCACACCTGCTGCTTTCGCGGGCGTTGCGAAGCGACCTGCCGCATATCCGAGCGCGAGCACTCCAACAGGCTGCCCGTATAGACATAGAGGAAGCTAAATCGCTCACCAGCCAGGGCGCACCGCCAAACGAAATTGAGACGCTCTATGCCAGTGCTCAGAAAGCCGCCTTGCAAGCCCTAGAGCTTGCCCGTGAAGTGCTCGATGACCACTTAATAGCCAGCACCTTGATAGACATTTTGTTTATTGCCCAGTTGAAAGATCACCAGCGGGATGAGGAAAGCTGGCAGGCATTGGAGACTATTCTCAAGGATCATCAGTACAAGTTGGAAAAGGGGCGGCTCATTGAGCTAGAGGGGCATTTCGCCTTTGCCCAGGGGGATATACCGACAGCTTTTCAGCACTACCTAGAGGCATGCAATGTGCTTGCCAGCTATAGTATCGCCAGTTTTCGGCAGGTGTTTGAGCAGGTACGGGACAAATTCCTCGATGTCCCCCCAGATAGACAAAAACAGCTTTGTCAGATGATCCAAGAATACTACGCGGATATTTCTTCAGATTCGCCATTGATTGCGCTGAAAGAGCTTTGCATTGGAGAAATCATAGGGTTTTAGGGGAAGAGTGATGATAAGAACACCAGGACCTACCACGAGCAGCCATCATCCCTGGCACTTGCTCCCGTTGGAAACTATGGACCTCGATTGTGATTGTGCGTTTGTTGCTGAGAGGGCGGCTGTTTCGGTGCTTTCCGTTCCCGTGCTCTATTCACTGGAACTCACGCCAGTGTGCAATCACCAGTGTGCAGGTTGTAGCAATGTGTTTGCCCATACCGCTGCGCCTACACCACTCACGCTAGATGGGTGGGTGACGGTGCTTGATACTATTGCCCCCTTTGCCCAACGGGTAAAGTTGACGGGTGGCGAGCCGACATGCCATCCGCAGTTTGCCGAGATTGTCGCCGCGCTCCAACACCGCTCTCTACCCTTTACGCTCTTCTCGAATGGCAGTTGGCAACACCCAGACGAGACCTTGACGCTGCTCCAACATGCAACCAATTGTTTGGGGATACTCGTATCACTCCACGGGGCAGATGCCGCTACCCACGAACATTTCACGGGGGTTGCTGGCTCATTTGCTCGCGTGGTTGAGACGATCCAGCGTGCCACAAATGTTGGGCTACCTATCCATACTAACACCGTCATCAGCCGACAAAGTGCCCAACAGCTTGAAGCTATCGTCAAGGCTTCCCACGAGCTAGGCGCATCGTGTAGTGTCTTCAATCGCTACATTGGGGCAGCACATCCGACATTTGACCTATCAACCGAAGAACTCCAACAGGTGGCGGCAGAGCTACGGCGGCTGTCTGCTGCTGGCTACTGCACCAAGACGGGGACTCCCTTGTTGCCAACCCACAACTACGCCCCCTTCCCCTGCCTAGCAGGATCAGCCTACTGTACGGTTGACCCGTGGGGGTATGTACGCCCTTGCAACCACGCGCCGCTGGTAGCAGGGCATATCATCGATGATGGGCTAGAGCGGCTGTGGCAAGGGCGACCATTGGATGCTTGGCGGGCAATGGCAAGGGGGACGGTGTGTGGCGATGGGACGTGTGTTGCCAGCACGGGCAATGTCGCGTGCCGTGCCGATATGCTGCTACGGGGGGGGGCGTAGCCGCCAATTGTCCCGCCAATCGTCCATCGAGCGTCAACGAGCGGGGGTATCTCCCCCATCCGCGCCCCAAAGGAGCCGCGAGTGTCAACGAGCGGGGGTATCTCCCCCATCCGCGCCCCAAAGGAGCCGCGAGTGTCAACGAGCGGATGTTGGGGGCATCCGCGCCCCAAAGGAGCCGCAAGGGGGCAACGAGCGGATGTTGGGGGCATCCGCGCCCCAAAGGAGCCGCGAGTGTCAACGAGCGGATGTTGGGGGCAGCCCCCTATCCCAGGGCAAGCAACGACCCTCTCCCCCCTGCCCCCGCTCACATCACACGCGGGGGGAGTCGGTAGAGACGGTGCATGCATTGTCCCTGCCCATGGATGCAAACCAACCTATGAATCCGGCCATACAACGAGTGTGACCTGCACTTCTTGCTCCGCACCATCGCGTATTATGGTCAATGTGATAGTATCACCGGGTGATCGTGATTGCATAGATGTCTGTAGGTCTTCAAATGTTTCTATTGTATCCGCATCTACCCAATAGATGCGGATAATGATGTCCCCACTACGCAACTCTGCCTGTGCCGCTGGGCTATCGGGGTCTACCCCGCCAATCAAAACACCTCTTTGGTCTTCTGGCAGCCCTTTACTACGAGCAATCTCTGGTGTTACAGAACTACTTTTATTGATACCAAGCCAGACTTTTTGGAATGGGCAAGGTGGTATATTGTAATTGTCATAGTCAACATATCCTTCTGGAAAAGTTATGTGAATACCATCAGGAATAGGTACTAAAGGTTCTTTTAGAGATTCAGAAGCTATAGCTAATATATTTCTTGGAGATTTTTCTAATATTTCCTGCATAGCTTTCGTAGCATCAGATAAAGGAATAAACGCTCTCCCATCCTCACCAACTTGTACCGATAATCCATATCCTGTAAAGGCATAATCATTGGCACCTGAGTTTCTATTACATGGTTGGTACAGAAACATATCAACGGTTTCAGAGGCATTAAAGCCATTGAGGAAAATTTGCAACCCCTCACCAGTATTCCTACTTAATTCAGTAATCCTTGGTTCGGTAACTTCAACTATTTGGTCTGTGACCATGAACGTGGTTGTCAATTCTCCATTGTTGGTTTGTGCAGTGACAGTATACCTACCAGGAATATCTCCAGGTAACGCGGTAAAAGCATTTTCCCCAAAACCAAGTGAATTGTTGTTAAATGCAAAGGTATGTATGCTAGTTCCCGTTGGGTCTTTAATCTCAACTTCCCCTACCTCTGTATTTTGTAAACAAATATCAAGGGATTGTCCTATGAGGAGTTGTTCCCCTGCCTGCTGGGTTGTGTAGAGCAATGGTTGATCGGTAGTTTCGTAATGCTCTCTAAAAAAGTAATCACAAGGCGTATCACCTCCTGCCCCGGCTGGAATAAAACTGAGAATCATTTGTATATCCTCATTTGAGAATTGAACAAATGATGGGTTTTGATTGTTAGTTGCTACAGTAGTGGGGGTTGAAATTGGCTCCTCAGTGGGGGTTGGAATTGGCTCCTCAGTGGGGGCAGTGGTTAATGTAGCAATAACCGTTGTTTCTGTTGGTGGCTCAGGTGCAACCGCTTGCTGACCACCACAACTTGCGGTCAGTATTGCAATGACAAAAAGCAGTAAAATGGCTCCATTATGGGTCTTGTGTCGTTTCATAATTTTCATCCTTTTCAAGCAATAGTTTGGCGATAAATCCGCCAGGAATGGGACAGTAGAGCCATTCATCACTATCCAAGTCCAAAACATATTCTCCTGATACAATCTGAGAGCTACATTTAACTTCTGTGTGAGGACCCAGACTATATTTTTCATCGCTTGTTGTGTTTGGTTCTCTACGCACAGAAACAAACCCATCATCAGTTTCTATTGTATGATATGGAAATACCCACCCTTCATCATATAATATCTTAACAACCTCTGAAGGACATTCATCTAATAATTCTATATCTATACCACGACCATTAACACCTCCCCGTACACCATAATCATAGTCAATAGACGTGGTATTTTTTGATCGAGGAATCATAGTAACAAAACTGTCTTCTCCAACTTTACTTACAATCTCATCAGGAATCTGGATATATGCTTGCCCATTTTCTGTAACCTGTGCTGTCATACTTGTGACAAAAATAGCCCCGGATAAGAAATCGACCTGGTACTCCTTTAGTATTTCATAATCTGGTAAACGACATGCTTCATAAAAATAGAAATCTATAGTTTCATTGGCAGGAAAGCTCACTGCAAGAAAATAGTCTATATCACCCATTTTTTCTGCTGCAAGAAACCCTGGTGGTCTCCGACTGATTAGGAAAATAGTAGGTTGTTCAGGAAATACAAGTTCTTCTGTTTCTTCTTTAACATCAAAGGTTTCTGTAAAAGTGCCCGCTGGTGTTTCAGCAACCACGGTGTATGTACCTGGAATATCCAAAGGTAATGCTCCATAATTTGTAGCATCCCAATCTGAGTCTAATCCAAATTCTAGGCTTCGCACTAAAGAACCATCAGGCGAGAAAACTTGTTTTTTTACTATGCTGTCTGATTCAAATCCATAATAACAAAAAGTAATATAACTGTTCTCTTTTCCAATATACAACTCGGTGCTATCTAGGATAAAAAATTGAGGTTTTTCCGCTTGAAAATCAGAACTACTTTCAAGCGAACGGCATCTAGTTACATCACCAAAGCCACCTTGATGAGGTGTAAAAGCTAAATGCATTGCTAAATCAATTGGTAGAACTGGACTTTGTACCATAGTTGCGCTTACTATTGGTGTAGATGTAACAGTATTGATAGCGTCCAATGTCCCCTGATACGAGTCTATGTGTTCTTTGTCGCTAGGATACTTAGCTTCTCGCAAGAGATCAAGGGCTTTTTCGTAGTCGTCGGCAGCAGCATTTGGATTATGTCTATGCTTTATAAATCCACGCTTTGCATACGCATGTCCTGTTAATCGTCTAAGACGCTTTTTCCCCTGTTCGTCCATGTTCTCATACGCTGTAATAACATCGGAGAATGCTTGGGTTGCACTTATCCAACGATCTTCTCCTGATATGCTCAATGCCAAATCAATATTCCCCCTACTCAAAGCTATTTTTGGCTTCATATCCATTGTGGGAGATGTACCACTAGCTAACGATGCCTCATCATAGCAACGCCAAGAAAGGTGCAGGTAATCAGTACCACTCATCAAGGGGATTTCAGGTGGTGTAAAGCAATTCATAGTATCAGTTAAAGTCACAGTAATACCTGATGTTGCCGATTCTAATGTATCAGTAATACCTGTTGTTGCTAGTCCCAATGATTTTAACCCATATTTATAGAGAATGGCACCTTTGCTCAGATAAGGGCGAGCATAGTCGCTCCAGAGATTGTGTGCCTGTGACAAGTGTGTTGTAGCAGTTATATAATGTCCCTGCTCGATGTTCACGATAGCTAGAAACTCATGGATAACCGCAGCAGTTTCTTTATTTTCTCCTATCACGCCCAATGCATCGTGAAAAGCCGTATTTGCATCCTCCAAATTTTCTGCGTTATAGTGTTGCAAACCATTCAAAAAGTCTCTTAATGCATTGATACGCTGAGTTATCTCATTTTGTTCACCACTATCAACATTGAGCGTATACTCTACCGGCGTACCGAACTGTCCTGAACCGAGTATTTCAGCACCATACATAGCCGCATCTTTTGCTTCAGTATTGACATAGAACTTAGGGGTAAACGAGGCTTTTCCTGTTGTTGTTGGAGTAATAACCCCATACAATACAACTGTGGCATTGGTTTTTTCAGCAATCTTCCTAGCTTGTTCTTCTTGGGTCTCATTATTGCCCGTAATACAACCTACCTCTCTTCCCCTAATGTGATTCTCGTCATTATTCACAACACCTTTTAGCTCATCATACAAGAGGTTACTAAGTTTCTCACCCTCTTCTCCACACGTACTAGAGCCATTCCCATCATCAACTGCTATACCTGCTATTGCTAGGTTCCAAGTACCTTCTGGCATAGGTTCAAGAGGTGGGTTGATGAGATAATATGCCAAAATACCCAAGCCAACTAGGATAAGTAACCCCATGATTATAAAGGGTCGCCATGAGAGGTAATTATTGACTATGTAGTTGACAATGCCCTGATTTATACCAATAGCCTGATCAATCTTTGCGTTTTCGCGGGCTTCAACTTTGCCCTCTAGGGATTGTTGTTGGTCAGGGGGGCGAGTGTTGACGGGAGTACGGGTGCTGCCCCATCGTGCCATCAAACCACCGGCAAATGACACAATAATGGCAACTATCATCGTGAGTGGCTCAAAAGCACTATTAGGGATGCCCAAAGGGAGTGGCTTATCAAATGCATCAAAGAGCCAAGCAACAATGAGTATCAGCAACACAAAGCCAGATGTACCCCAGAGTACATAGGCAAGTAGGTTTAATCCATTCTTCCATTTTCCATCTGGCGTATTTCCCGTGTTCATCTGCTATCCTTTCCCATTTGGCAGGGTTATCCCAACAATACGCTAGGGGGAGATGAGTCTGTCTGTTGTGAGTGTTTTTCTTGCCACAACTATTATAACACACGATTTTTCCCGTTTAGGGAAAGTCCTCTCATCCCTTTCCCCTGCCCCCCATCCCCCCGCTCTTCCCCCACTACGCGGGAGCAGAGAGTCGGCGGTGGTTCCCCCTCCCTTTATGGGAGCGGGGGGCAGGGGGGAGAGGGTGTCGCACTATGGGAGCTCGGCTAGGGGGACAACAAGACAAGCAGAAAGAAACAGACAAGGAGCAAACTAGATGCCTGCTGATATTATTTATACACAAAGACAAGACGAACAATGGGAAGCGCGTTTTGAGGACAATCCCAAGATGGTCGCTGTGGGAAAAACAAAAGACGAAGCCCATAACAACCTCATGGAACACAAAGCCTATAACGACATCATGGAAATCCTAGTAGGACTAGTACCAAAATATCTTTCAGTGCCTGGTGGCGGTGATATTCCTCCCTATAAATTTGTCATTACCGCCTAATAGCCCATTGGTTGCATCAGGACCTCGCAGTGTTGCGAAATCCTGATGTCAAACGGGCAACATAGCTCTTATCCTGCGCTCGCGCTTGTTGCCAGCTTCGTTTCATACGTCACCTGCACCTCTGGCGAGAGCGTGGCTCGCACAGAGCAAAACTGGTTCATAGATAGCTCTATCGCCTGCTCCAGTTGTGCCTGGGTCAGCTTATCTGCCGCCACATCAAAGGTAAGGTGAATACGCTGGTATGCCCAGGGAGCTTCTGATGCCTGCTCCGCCTCTACATGAATGTTCATCCGCTCCAGCGTGATGCGCTTCTTTTTGATAATGTTGACCACATCATACCCAGAGCAAGTCGCCAAAGCCACCAGCAACATCTCAGACGGCTTCATCCCAATGTCGTTTGGTGGGGAGAGTACCACAGAATGGTTGGAACTATCTACCGCCACATACCGATGCTCGCCTACCCAAGTAATATCCACATGTGCCATAAGGAACCCTTCCTCTCAATTCAATACTAGTTCTTCGATCCATTGTACCGTAACCTTACCCATACAGAAACCAGGAATAGCATGAGCTCCACTCGCTATTCGATGCACCATCCCCGCTCAACGTTTCACGCCTGCGGAAACAATGCCCGCTTTTCCCCGATATGCTTTCATTTACGCCAACACCTGCTCGGCAATAGCCGCACCCACCTGCTGTGTACTGTATACCTGCTGCCCCAGTTGGGCAATATCGCCCGTCACACAACCAGAGTCAATCACCCGATACACTGCCCCCTCTATCGCCTGTGCTTCTTGTTCTAGCCCAAGCGAATGACGCAACATCAGCGCAATGCTCAAGATCATCGCCATAGGGTTTGCCTTACCCTGCCCCGCAATATCCGGCGCACTGCCGTGAATAGGCTCATAGAGTCCCATATGGGTTTGCTTATCGCTGACAGCCGAACCAAGCGAGGCACTCGGCAACATCCCCATAGAGCCAGCCAACATCGAAGCCTCATCTGTCAAAATATCGCCAAACATATTTTCCGTCACCACAACATCAAAGTCCGCCGGGCGACGTATCAGGTGCATAGCGCAAGCATCCACCAACATTACATCAAACTGGAGATCAGGAAACTCGGCTTGCACCAAGCAAGTAGTGATGCTACGCCAAAGGCGGCTTGTTTCCAACACATTTGCCTTGTCTACCAACGTCAGCTTACCGCGCCGCTGCTGCGCCAGCTTTGCCGCCACCCGCACAATCCGCTCAATCTCCACTTGCGAATAGGCACACACATCACTTGCCCACTCACCATCCTCGCGCTGCTCCCGCTGCTTGTCCCCAAAGTAGATACCGCCAGTGAGCTCGCGCACAACAACCATATCTACCCCCTGCAAGCGGTCTGCCTTGAGGGGAGAACCATCTACCAATGCAGGAACTATCGTCACAGGACGCAGGTTGGCGAACAGGTCAAGGGCTTTGCGTATGCCAAGCAACCCCTGCTCAGGCCGAACAGCCGCGTTGGGATTATCCCACTTTGGACCGCCTACTGCCCCAAGCAACACGGCATCACTGGCACGACACAGCGTTACCGTCTCGTCTGGCAGGGCTGTGCCCGTGGTATCTATCGCAATGCCGCCAATCAAGCCCTCGCGGGTGACAAACTGATGCCCAAACCGTGTCCCAACAGCGTGCAACACGGCTAACCCCTCTGCCATCACCTCGGGACCAATCCCATCACCAGAAAGCACCGCTAGTTGAACATCCATAAAAATTGCTTACTCCTTTTGAGAAACTACTTGAGAAACCACGGTTGTTTTGGCTATTGTAGCGTATCGTGTATAATATTACCAACGACAATAGAGGAGCATGAGGAGCATGAGGAGCTACAGTCCATAACACACGTAGGCTATTATGACAGAATATACTGACCTAGAAATAGGCATACACCAACGTGGAAGTGAAGGATACTATACAGAAATCCGCTTCACCAATCCAGAAGATGAAAATGATAGCACCGCAATAGCTGCCCGTGCTGCCCAATTTGACCAGGATTTCATGGCGGCTCTTCGTGAACAAGAACTTGACCCGCTGGCGTATGGGCAAATCTTGAGTGATACCCTGGAAGAAGCCTACCTCGATGAACTCTTCGCAAAAGTTGGCGAGATACAACGGGCAAAATTTCCCAACAACCCCTACAAGGTACTGGCAGAGTTGCCGTTTTCTGTCTATGTTACTACCAACTTGAGCAACCTGTTGGTAGCGGCGTTGGTAGCGGCAGGCAAGGAGCCACGTAAAGTTTGATATGTATAGTCAAGTGTGTTCGGTTTTTTCGCCATAATAAGGAGTTATCAGCGTTATGATGACTTGGATACTCTATATCTTAATTACGTTTGGTCCCCGTATCTTGAAAGCCCTCGGTATTTTTCGTTGGCATATTGAGGGATTGGAAAACTTGCCCCCACGTTCTGCCGGGGGGATGATCATTGCTACCAACCATGTGCATTGGATAGACATTCTCGCGCTTGGGGCGTTGGTGCCCTACACCCATCGGCTCTCGTGGTTTGGCAAACGAGAACTCTTTGAGAGTGCTTTTGGACATTGGTTTTTCACGACCATGCACGTTGTGCCAGTCAATCGGGGCAAGGGCGATGTTGCGGCTATGCAAGCAACGGCACAGGCATTGCAAGAAGGGGCAGTCTTTGCTATCTTCCCAGAAGGCCACCGCAACCCAGAGGGGAATCTGCAAAAGGGGTATGGGGGGGCAGTTCGGTTGGCTATGCAAGGTCATGTCCCCATTGTGCCAGCGGCTATCACCGGTTCGCATCATGGGTTACGAGGGGCGTTTCTCCGAAAGGAACTCAAGATTTCCGTTGGCAAGCCCTTTATGATTGAGCCAACGGAGGGCAAAAAGATACCGTCTAGCCTGATGCGCCGGCTTACCACGGAGATGATGCAACGGATAGCCGCACAGTTGCCAGCGCATCAGCGTGGGGAGTATACCACGTAGGGGCAGGATGCCGCAACAACCCGCTCCCCCGCCCTTCCCCCACCGCGCAACCCCCCCATCCCCTAGCCCCTTCCCCCACGAGAAGGGGAACCGGGCAGCTCCCCCTCGCCCTGGGATGGGAGAGGGGGCAGGGGGGAGAGGGTTGTTGCCCCCCATCCCCTAGCCCCTTCCCCCACCGAGGGGAGAAGGGGAAC
>CAYPHM010000114.1:0-15019 GCA_964410555.1 uncultured Chloroflexaceae bacterium
CTGTAAGACCTCTTTAAACAGGCGGTCATGGTCAATCACGATGGCTGTTCCTCCCAAAATGTTTCACTTAGGTAGCGAGATGCACTGTCGCACAGGATGGTGACTATCACGCCCTCGCGCATATCACGCGCTACATGCAGGGCTGCCGCAACATTTGCCGCAGCCGATATGCCTACCATCAATCCTTCACGCTGCGCTAATTGCCGGACCATTGCGTAGGCTTGCTCACTGCTAATCTCTATGACAGCATCGGGTAAGGTCGCATTGTATATACCGGGTACAAGCACCGTACTGGACATGTGTTTCACGCCCTCGAGTCCATGATACGGATTATCAGGCTGTACCGCAATAAGTTGGACGGACGAATTTTTCTCGCGTAGGTAACGCGATGTTCCCATAAACGTACCACTTGTGCCAAGTGCTGCGACAAAATGGGTGATACGCCCCCTTGTTTGCTGCCAAATTTCCTTACCCGTTGTCTCATAGTGCGACTGGGGATTGGCAAGGTTGTTGTACTGGTCAGGGTAGAAGTATCGCTCTGGATGCTGCTCTATCATCTCCCGCACTGTAAGAATAGCCCGATCCATTCCCTTGCTTGCATCGGTGAGGATAAGCTCTGCCCCCAACGCCCGCAAAATGCGCTTGCGCTCGACACTGGCATTGGCAGGCATGACTAGCGTTACCCCATAGCCCAGGGCAGCACCAATGGTCGCATAGGCTATGCCCGTATTGCCGCTGGTTGCGTCGGCTATGCGAACGCCAGGACGCAACAATCCTCGCCGCTCACCATCGCGGATCATCCAAAGGGCAGGACGGTCTTTCACTGAGCCGCCAGGATTGTACCATTCTGCTTTGGCATATAGGGCTACCCCCGGCGGCAATGATGGCTCTACACGGGTTAGGCGCAGAAGCGGCGTATTTCCTACCAAATCCAAGATGCTTTGCGAGCCAGTATGAGAAGTTTGGGGAATTATCATTATGTGTTCCCGACTAGGCGAGCGTTATAGCTCAATCATAATATGTCCATTTTCGATAGTGATGGGATAAGTTTGTACGGGCTTGTGGGCTGGCATAGTACGGGGGTGTCCACTTGCCAAGTCAAAGAGTGCGCCATGTCGGGGACACTCTACACACCCCTCATCGCTATCTACCTCACCTGCCCCTAGCGAAGCATCGGCATGCGAACAGGTGTCATCTAGCGCATACCACCCATCACCAATACGAAAGACCGCTATCTTGTGTCCCTCTACCAGAAACGGTTTGCCCGTCCCGTCTGCTACCTCTTGCGCTGCTGCTACCCGTATCTTTGTCATTACCTACTACTCCTTCCATAACGTAATAAAAAACCACAGTAAATCTTTGTTGGGTCTCTCTTGGTTCATTGACAATTGCTTTGATAATTGCTTGCCTATGATTGGGGAATCACCATACCCCTTCTCCATATGGGATGGGGGAGAAGGGGTGGAAAAGGGCGAGCACCCTTTGTTAGCCTACCGACCCCTCCATCTCCATCTGTATCAGCCGGTTGAGTTCTATCGCGTACTCCATCGGGAGTTCACGAGTGAATGGCTCCATAAAGCCTAGCACGATCATCGAGAGGGCTTCGCTTTCTGGCAACCCACGGCTCATCAGGTAGAACAACTGCTCCTCGCCAATGCGCCCCACCGTTGCCTCGTGCGCCAATGTGGTTTGATCTTCTTGTACCTCAATATAGGGTATCGTATCGCTGGCAGAAGTCTCATCCAAAATGAGCGCATCACAATTGACATTGACCTTTGAATTGTACGCACCTGGCTCAACCTTCGCTAAGCCACGATAGGTCGTTTTGCCGCCCGCCTTGCTCACCGATTTGTTAGTGATGCGGCTGGTCGTATCAGGGGCAACGTGGACCATCTTTGCGCCAGCATCTTGGTGTTGCCCCTTGCCAGCATAGGCTATGCTCAATACCTCACCGCGTGCGCCACGTCCCATCAGATAGACTGACGGGTATTTCATCGTGAGCCGACTGCCAATATTGCCGTCTACCCATTCCATCAGGGCTTCTTCATACGCCATCGCCCGTTTGGTGACGAGATTATAGATATTGTTTGCCCAATTTTGGATAGTCGTATAACGGAATTTGCCGCCTTTCTTCACGATGATTTCTACCACCGCAGAATGGAGCGAGTTTGTGGTATAGACAGGTGCCGTACACCCCTCAATGTAGTGCGCCTCTGCCCCTTCGTCTATGATGATCAACGTGCGCTCAAACTGCCCCATACGCTCGGCGTTGATACGGAAGTAGGCTTGCAACGGTATCTCCACATGCACCCCCGGTGGCACGTAGATGAAAGACCCGCCAGACCATACTGCGGTATTGAGTGCTGCATACTTGTTGTCTGCCGAAGGAACGACAGTCCCAAAATATTCCTTGAAAATATCCGGTTGTTCTTTCAAGCCGGTGTCAGTGTCCAAAAAGATGACCCCTAGCTTAGACCACTCTTCCCGCAGCGAGTGGTAGACGACTTCTGATTCATACTGTGCCCCCACCCCCGCTAGGAATTTGCGTTCTGCTTCGGGGATGCCAAGCCGTTCAAAGGTATCTTTGATTTCCTGGGGTACTGCATCCCAATCATTCTGCGGGCGTTCATCTGCCCGGACAAAATAGTGTATCTGGTCATAGTCTAACCCGGCGAGATCTGCATTTGCCCAGGTACCTTGTAGGGGGACGGGGCGTTGTTGAAATATTTTGAGCGCTTTCAGGCGACGCTTGAGCATCCATTCTGGCTCATCTTTCATAGCAGAAATTTCGCGGACAATCTCCTCGGTAAGCCCTTGTGGGGCTTTGTAGAGATAGCGTTCTTCCTGCCGAAAGCCATATTTAGCGTAGTCAAATTGCAAATTTGCGGCTTCTGTCGTTGCCATTTGGAGTATTCCTTTCAATTCTAAGACATATTTTTGGTGTTGTTTTGCCTATCCCCATGCCCTAATCATGGAACGAGAGGCGAAGGTAGGGAGTGTTCGTTAAGCGTTGGGGGAGGCGTACTCATGACCTCATACCCCCGATTCTGTTGTAAGCCGTCATCTCTCTCTCTACCGTAGTAGAGGCTGCTTGTAGCTTGTTGGGTGTTACCCAACCTCGCCCGCGCAGCGGCGATGCGAACGAACAGGGTAGTACAAACGCTTCTGTAGTAGCTCCCACCTGGTAGCCCGTCCCACGCACCTTGCTCCCCATCAGCCAGCGCAGTCGCCTAGCCATAGCCATTGCTGGCTATGCTGGTGCGCTCTTACCGCACCCTTTCACCCCTTACCGGTGGGAGAAACTCCCCCCGGCGGGATTGCTTTCTGTTGCCGTCTTGCGTCATAGGGGGCTTACGTCCCCTATGCCCCCACTTACTGTTTCATGGGGTAGCCTTCCACCGATAGCTTGAGCATCAGTGGAGAGGAGTCGGGAAGTTCCTCTGAAAGTGTTATCTTCCAGCGACGGCGTATCATGAGTACGCTGTTTCCTTGTTTTAGTATAGCATGTGTTGGCAACCTGTGTAAGAGAGTACCAGTACCTATCAGGACTATAATCCCATTGCACATTTCGTATGATTCAGCTATACTAAGGACAGTTGCAAATGCAACAGTATTAATTTCACCTATTTCTAAGGAGGCAACCAATGCTTCGGAGTTTTTTTGCTAAAGAAGAAGGTCAGGGTCTCGTAGAGTACGCCCTCATTCTCGTTCTTATTGCTATCGTAGTTATCGGTATTTTGACCCTACTCGGTGGTAAAGTCAGTGAAGTATTTAGCGAAATCAACAGTGGTCTGACCACCTAAATTTTGCAAGATTATCGGCACGAGAAAAGGGGAGTTGCAATGCAACTCCCCTTATTCGTTGTCACCGTTTTTTCCCCACCTCGTCCGTAATTCCGTCATTAGCCCTTCATCCACCGAGGGGAGAGGGGAGAAGGGAGACCGAACGGCTCCCCCTTGCCCTCTGGGAGCGGGAGCAGGGGGAGAATAAAAAAGGTATCCTTTATCTTTTGCCCGACAAACCTACCCTTGTAAGGGCTAGGGAGAGCGGGTTGTCGTCTGTCTACCAATCCTCACAATCGGCACATTCGCCTTTGAAGAAGACAATACCAAGCGGGGGAACATTGACATTGATAGACTGAGCATAGCCGTGGAAGGGAATAGGCTCCGCCTCTACCCCCCCTAGATTGCCCTGTCCGCTCCCCTCGTATTCTTTCGCATCACTATTGAGCACTTCCTGCCAGAAGGTATCAAACGGCACCCCCACGCGATACGCATGGCGAGGTACGGGGGTAAAGTTGCATATCGCAATGATCGCTTCCTCTTTGCTCTTGCCACAACGCACCATGCTAAACGTGCTGCTCTCCCAATCGTGGCAGTCTATCCAGCGAAAACCCTGGGGGTCAACATCGCACTCATACATAGACGGTTCATTGCGATAGAACATATTGAGGTCACGCACCCATTGTTGGAGCCCTTCGTGTGGCGCAAACTGCAACAGGTGCCAGTCGAGGCTTTCCTCGTGGTACCACTCCCGCCACTGTCCAATTTCAATCCCCATAAAGAGCAATTTCTTACCGGGTTGGACATACATATAGCCCAACAGCAAGCGCAAATTGGCGAACTTTTGCCACAGATCACCTGGCATTTTGCTCAAGAGTGACCCCTTGCCATGCACCACCTCATCATGCGAAAGTGGCAGCAGGAAATTTTCGGTGAAAGCATAGATCATCCGAAAGGTCATCTCATTGTGGTGATACTTGCGGTAAATAGGATCATGGGCAATGTAGGTAAGGGTATCGTGCATCCACCCCATATCCCACTTCATCCCAAAGCCAAGCCCCCCAACATACGTTGGACGAGAGACCATAGACCAATCGGTAGATTCTTCGGCAATCGTCTGGACATCAGGGTAGTTCTTGAAAATATCCTCATTGAAGCGGCGCAGGAAGCTAATAGCCTCGATATTTTCCCGTCCGCCATATTCATTCGGCATCCATTCGCCTTCGTTGCGCGAATAGTCAAGATAGAGCATAGAGGCGACAGCATCTACCCGGAAGCCGTCTATGTGGTAATGATCAAGCCAATAGAAGGCACTACTCATCAAAAAGCTGCGAACTTCATGCCGCCCATAGTTGAAAATAAAGCTATTCCAGTCGGGGTGCCAGCCTTTTTGCGGGTAGGCGTGTTCAAAAAGATGGGTACCATCAAAGACCCCTAGCCCATGCTGATCTACGGGAAAGTGCGATGGTACCCAGTCGAGGATAACGCCAATCCCATGCTGGTGCAGCGTATCTACCAAGAACATAAAATCTTGCGGGGTGCCATACCGACTGGTTGGGGCAAAAAAGCCGGTGAGTTGGTAGCCCCATGAGCCATAGAAGGGGTGTTCCATAATGGGCATAAGCTCAATATGGGTAAAGCCCATATCTTTGACGTATGCTGCCAGTTTGGGGGCTAATTCCCGGTAGGTCATAAACCGGGCATCCTCTTCGGGTACGCGCATCCAAGAGCCAAGATGCACTTCATAGACAGACATGGGTTGATCCAAGCTCTGCTTCTCTTTGCGCGTTTCCATCCATTCATCGTCATTCCACGTATACTCCAAATCCCACACCACCGATGCCGTCTTTGGGGGGACTTCATGATAGACCCCAAAGGGATCGGCTTTTTCTACGTGGTAATCGTTGTAGCGTGATACGATGTAGTACTTGTAGAGATTGCCCTTTTGCACCCCCGGAATGAAGTTTTCCCAGATACCAGAGCTGCCCTTACCGTAGAGCGGGTGGCTCTCACGGTTCCAATTGTTGAAGTCTCCCATAACGTAGACTTCGGTGGCATTGGGTGCCCAGACAGCAAAGTATGTCCCTTGCATCCCATCGTGGGTCATCGTTCTAGCCCCAAGCTGCCGATACAATCGGTAATGGCTTCCCTCATTGAAGTAATACTGGTCATCTGCACTAATCAACGAGACATCAGCATGCTGTTTCTGATGATCCATTGGGTTAGGGACAATAGCCGGTTTGGCAGGTTCTGCTGGTTTGGCTGTTTTGGCAATTTCTGCCTTTTGCGGAGTCTTCGCCAACTCCGCTGGCTTGGATGATTCGGTGGACTTGGCAGCAGTAGACGCTGTTGTGCTTGCAGCAGTGGGCTTGGCAGCAGTGGGTTTGGCTTGCTTTTCTGCCCCCGTCTTTTGCGTGGATGATGCCGTTGCCTGCTCTGTATCGTTTGCTGGTGCCGTATTTTTGTCCGTTGTCTTTGCTTTTTCCATACCCTTCTCTCTCCTTGTTTTCTACCAAAATTACATGTAGTAGTCAAAATCCTGCTCGGTGCGTATATGCCGGCGCACACAGAAAATATGAGCAGGCACATGCAGCGGGTTTAGCTGCACAAAATTGCGTTTGCCGCTCCAGAGGTAGCGGGAATCATCGAGCAAATCATGCACCTGATAGGGCTTTTCGGTCTCTAGCCCTATCTCGTCTACTTGGAGACTGACCCAAGCAGAGTGGGTGTGATAGGGATCAAGATTGACCGCAACAATGATGATGTTCTGTTGATCATCTGTGTGCTTGCTATAGCAAATGACTTGCTCATTGTCTGTTGGGTGAAAAACGAGGTTCCAATCCTGCTGGAGAGCGGGATTTTCTCGTCGGATGCGGTTTACCTGGGCTATCAAAAAGCGTAAACTATGCGGCGCGTTGAGATTCCACGTTTTTCGCTGGTATTTTTCTGAGTCGAGGTATTCTTCGCTGCCTGGATCGCGTGGCACATTATCGCAGAGCTCAAAGGCAGGTCCATAGATACCATAGCTTGCCGTCAGCGTTGCTGCCAAGATCAGCCGTATCATGAAGGCAGGTCTCCCACCGGTTTGCAGGTATTCATTCAAAATATCCGGGGTATTGGGCCAAAAGTTTGGACGGAAAAACTCCCGGACTTCTGATTGCGTGATGGTGGTAAGATATTCGGTCAGCTCTGGTTTGGTATTGCGCCAAGCAAAATAGGTGTACGACTGGGTGAAGCCAAGTTTTGCGAGGTTGTACATAATCTTGGGACGGGTGAAGGCTTCAGCGAGAAAGATGATTTCCGGGTGCTTTTGTTTGATTTCACCAATGATCCACTCCCAAAAGCTAAACGCTTTTGTGTGCGGGTTGTCTACTCGAAAGACTGTCACGCCCTGCTCAATCCAAAAGTCAAAAATACTCTTCAACTCTTGCCAGAGAGCTTCCCAGTGGGGGGTTTCAAAGAAAAATGGATAGATGTCTTGGTACTTTTTCGGGGGATTCTCCGCATACTGGATAGTCCCATCTGGACGCATCAAAAACCATTCCGGGTGATCGGTAACATAGGGATGATCAGGGGAACACTGAAAGGCAATATCTAGCGCAATATCTATACCATACGCTTCTTTTGCCACCTGTACAAGGTGGCGAAAATCTTCAAGTGGGCCAAGCAGTGGGTGAACACTCTTGTGTCCGCCTTCAGCAGCGCCAATAGCCCACGGGCTACCGGGATCGTCCTCGCCGGCTTCAAGAGCATTATTTTTGCCCTTACGAAACGTCTCGCCTATCGGGTGGATAGGGGGAAAATAGATGATGTCAAACCCCATATCTGCTATGTAGGGCAGGCGAGCTTCACAGTCTTTGAAGGTTCCGTGGGCATCTTCTTCAAATGACCAAGAACGGGGGAACAACTCATACCACGCGCTAAAGCGGGCGCGTTCCCGCTCAACCAATACTCGCAACGTTTTGTCATAAGTCGCGGCGGTGGTGCGGTCTGGCGAACGGCGCATGTAGCGGTCTAGTTGGTCGTCAAGCGCAACCTGGATTTTGTGTTGGGTGCTGCCAGATTTGCGGAGTACTCCCGCCCATGAACGGAGCCATTCTGCGTCACTTTCATCAGCGGTGCGTTTGCTGGCTGCTTCTACGAGGTTTGCCCCTACAAGCAACTCTACTGTGACATCCTGCCCCACAGCAACGCGCTTTTGCAGATCGCGCCGCCACGTTTTGAAATGGTCTACCCATCCCGTGACGGTATATTCATACTCGCCCATTTGGGATACGGAAAATTGAGCACGCCAGCGATCTACGGCTTGCTCTCCATCAGCATATGTTCCGAGCATAGGCTCCATCATGATCTCTTGCCATGTGGTAGCCCCTACCTGACGATAGAGCAAAGCACAGGAAAGCCTATCATGTCCATCGGTAAACACATCGGCTTCAACGGTGATGGTTTCTCCGACAGTGCGTTTAATCTTGTATCGTCCGCCTTCAATTTGAGGAGTTACGCCCTCTATAACTACTCGTTTCCTGCCTTCTTGAAGCAGAATCGTCATGGTGTCCCCTTGTCTTGTTTAGCTTGTGCTTCTCACCAAAGTTGGTTTTGCCGATTATGGTAGTACAAAACACAATTGATTGTACTAGACAGAGGGTATACCGTCAAATGGGTGTGGCAGATATTTTCCCCGTCTTCTCTAGGGCAAGTCCAACAACCCTCTCCCCCAACCCCCGCTCTCATAACGGGCGAGGGGGAGCCGCTGCTGTCTTTCCAATTCCCTTTCCCCGTTTGCGGGGTATGGGCAGGGGATGGGGTTTGACGGTGAGATCTTTCCTAACCTACCCTTATAAGCAGGGGATGGGGGTTGACGGAATGAGTAGTAGGTGTGAGACGTTGACCTTACCCTAGCGAACCAGGCGCATTAATAGGCAAATAAGGCTTGCCACCAACGTTTCCAATTGGGGGCAGGGGGGGGGGGAGGGGGCGTTGGCTGTGGGTTAGGGGAAACCTGCTCAGGGACAGGAGAAGGGGCTACAAATCGGGGGAACACAACAGTATCATCTTGCCGGGCATACCCTAGTTGTTCGCGGGCTACCCGCTCAACATAGACATCAGACTCCACATGCTCAACGGCAGATTGCAACCGGTCTGTCTCTGCATGGAGCGCAGCTACTTCGGTAGCTAGTTCGGTGCGTTGCGCTTCAAGTTGGCTACTACGGATGACCTGATGGATGAAACTCACCAGTAGCGAGGCAGTCAGGATGACCAGTACCCCTAGGATAACTTGTAGTCCATTGCGCTTAATAGGGGATTGCCAAGTTGCCATATGATGTCACCACTACAAAGACTCCACGGATAGGTTAATCTATCGTAGACGATACTGAAGTCGAATCGGTTGGTTATGAACAGCGGCTAAAAATGCTCTTCTGTTGTTGCTTTTGGGGCTTCCAAGAGCAGAGGTTCATCCAGATTGGTTCGCATCTCGCTTTGTCCGCGAAACAATCCTCCTGGCTCAATATGCAGGGCAGCAGCGGCAATATCCCCCCACAACTTGCCCGTGGGTGAGATTTCGAGGTTTTCTGCCGCCATCACCTCACCCTTAACGGCACCAGATACATGTACATTCTGGGCTTTTATTGTTGCGATAACCCGCCCGGTCTCACCAACAATGAGGTTGCCAAGAATTTCAACATCACCTTCTACAGAGCCATCAATACGCACATTGCCATCGGATGTGAGCGTTCCAACAAAGCGGGTGTTAGCTCCGATAGTGGTCTCTGGTTTGCTCGTTACCATCGGCGTTGTTATCGAAGTTTTCTTGTTTGAACCGAACATAATTTTCCTCCTCCAGAGTCCGTAACTCGTTGCTCTGGGTTGCCTGCAACATTGGCTTTCTGGTATTTTCAAACTTGGAAAGATACCCAGGCAGTGGTTGCCATTATATACGAGTCACACCGTTTAGGCAAATATTGGTGGGGTGTGGCATTATAGGCTGTTGCTAAAAAAACGAACCTCTGCTATAATCATACACACGAAATCGTGTACCTGACGGTTTGCAACCAATTTGTAATAAAGGCAGGGCTGGGGCAAAGGCGCACAATCAAAGAAATTTTGCCCTTCTTGCCCACCCTCTCCCCCTGCCCCCGCTCCCATTCCAGGGCGAGGGGTAGCCGAATCCCTGCCCGATTCCCCTTCTCCCTGGGGGAAGGGGCTAGGGGATGGGGGGGGGTTGCTTGGACTTTGACGTAGCCCTATAATAAAGGCAGGGCTGTGGCAAAGGCGTAATTTGCCTCCCCCGCCCCGCTTCCCACCAGGGGGAGAAGGGCGAGCCGGTGGGCAAAAAGGCAGCAAAGGAACAACACGCTCATGGTTCATCTAGGCTTTCCCGTTCGTATTGTCGGCAAACCATCGCTCCGTACCCACAACCAACAACGCGACCCCAACCATCACCTTAGTTTGAGCTTGCTTGCCCTACGCGACATTCTCAACTACCTGCGCCGTATAGATGTCCACTTATACCGTCTATCTTCTGAAATTATCCCCACTGCTGAAACGCCAGAAGCCATTACTGCCATTTCGCAGCAAATCGACGAATGTGCCGACTTGCTCCATTTGCTCGCTGAGCAAATACGCCAACAGCAGGTGCGGTTGACGATGCACCTTGCCCACTTTATCACCCTGACTAACGAAGATACCTCGCTTACCGAGCGCAGCATTGCCCATATCTGCTTGCAAGCCAGGCTGCTTGATGCGCTCCAGGTGTCTGCCGATGGAGTAGTAGTTATCCACGCGGGCAGGGCTGATCTTGCTGCCCTCAAGCGTTTTGCCAATCGTTACCTTGCCTTGCCCGACTATGCCCGTCGCCGTCTCGTAGTTGAGCATGATACGACTAGTGCCAGTTTAGATAGGCTACTCGTGTTGCATCAATGGTGTGGTATCCCCCTGGTCTTTGACTACCTCCACCACCAGCTCTACAATCCCCTGCACATCCCAACAGATATAGCCCTCGGTTTAGCGTTGGCAAGCTGGCACTCTGGGATGCGCCCCAAAGTTCACCTGAGTACTTCCCGTACAGAAGCCCATCTCCTGCCCCCACGCAAAGGCGAAACGGCGCATGTTTTGCCCCCTCGCCCAGGGCAGCATGCTGATTTTGTCACGATTGCTGACCTGTGCCATATCCTGACATCGGCTCAAGGTCTCCCTCCTTTTGACCTGATGATCGAGGCAAAGGCTGGCGACCTTGCAGTACTACGGTTGCGTTCCCAAATAGCCCAGCATGCGCCGACATTGGCAGCCATGCTTGCCTGATGGCTATCGATTAGATGAGGAAAGAACGGGCAAGCGAGGGCCATTCGGGGTTGGCGCGAAGGGTTCTGCCAAGCATCACGAGGTCTACACTCCCCTCGCGGATAATACTATCTGCCAAATGCGGCTCACCAAGTTGCCCCGACCCAATGATAGGCACATCGGGTAGAGTCCGTTTGATGTTGGTTGCCAATGGGATACACCAACCAGGAAAAGTTGCAATTTGGGTTTGGTTGTTGCGGGTATCTGCCGTTACATCGAGGATGTGAGCCCCTGCCCCCACGGCGCGGCGGGCAATGACCCGTGCATCATGCAGCGTGATACCGCCAACATCAAACTCTTCTGCAACAAGACGAAAGCCAAGCAGAAAATGGCGACCTATCCACTGCCGCACGCTCTCCAGAATATCCTCCACCATACGTAAGCGTCCATCTAGCGAACGACCATAGGAATCATATCGGTGGTTAAGGAGCGGAGAGGTCAGGATATGGAGCAACCCCCCATCTGCTGCCGAAAGCATGATGCCATCAAAATTTGCGGCATACGCCCGCCATGCCGCCAAGATAAACTGTTCGGTTACGCGGCGGAGTTCTCTTTCAGTGCTCACTTCGGCAATAGTGGCAGGGGCATCTAGCATCACTACTACTTGACTACCATATTCGTGAATAATGGTAGTCAATTGGCGTAGATAGGGAATAAAAACATCATCATAGATACCAATATGAGCGCGGGTATACCCGGTATGATTGGCAACAACTCGCATAGGCTCAGTGATGATAAGCCCAATACCACCCCTAGCACGTTGTACGTAGTAATCAATCAGTGGGTCGCCAATAAATCCGTCAATCTTGGCATAACCACTGGGAAGGGGAGCCATCACAATACGATTTGCCAGTCTTGTATGGGCAATCGTGATAGGACTAAAAAGATGTGCCATAGTTGCGAGCCTTAAACCAGGTCGCTAGGGTTTCTGCTTACGCTATGGACCAGTTCTGTAGGAGAGCAAAACCACATTGGACACTGGAAATGTATTATAGATCAGGGTAGGGTGCTCTGCAAGTTTTATGCCAGCAGTACCGGGGTATGGCAAAGTCTGGTCAGTCCCCCATCTCTATGCCCCGCGTCCCGTTAGGCTAATCCACAACCACAGCTTGCTGCCCATCCCCATGCCTATCAACCACGAATAGCCTACTTGCGCCATCTGCCCCCAATGGCGATTGCCATTCCTGCTGAAACCCCCACCCATGCCAGTGCCAGATAGACACAAACTCGCCGGTATCACCCGGTAGGGTACCGCCTTCTAGCACAACCAATTCGCTAACACCATCGTTATCTAGGTCAGCTACCGCTAAATCCTGGATGGGAAGGGGGGTAGCAGAGCCGCCCCAAATGATACGGTAGTAGCCGCCACGCCAGCCCATCAAAAAGGGGTGTGAGCGCAAGATACCAGCCTCATCTGGCTTCCAAAGCAGCAACAGTAACTCTACTCGCCCATCATTGTTGGGGTCGCCCATATCCATACGGGTAACAGTCCATGTAGAGTCTTCGTTTTGCCACACAATCGGCGCATCGTTCGATAAGCCAGCATACACCCGGACTACTCCGGTGGGTGAGCGGGTTGCCTTGAGCATCTGCTCATCCCCGCGCAGATCTGCTACAAATTGCTCTGGACGTGGTGGTAGCACAATGTCGCTCGTGATAGTCAATGGGTGAGCCTGTGTCCCATCCCAAGACCACGCCATAGGGAGTGGGGATGCTGCTTTGCCCACCGTAGGGGCAAGGGTTGGGGTTGGGACGCACGGGGGTGTGCCCCAGCACATCATCCACGGGGGACAGGGGAGCGGGTAAGAGTTAAGACCTATCCCTGAAAGGGGGGCAAGGGGAACAAGTGACAGCCATCCCCTTGCATTGGGTGATGTGCGCGAAGTATATGAGGGTGTCCCGTAAGCGGCAAGGGGAGTTTGGGGAGGTGGGGCAGCAGACCATGGCTGCCCCGTCATTCCTCCAAGCAGCATAACGATTAGCAATACCCCTAACCCTAACCAAAAACCCTTTCTTTGCATCATCTCTGCCTTTCTCATACTAATTTGAGCTTGCTAGGGCAAGAAACTAGGGCAATAGCAACGTCCGTGTAGCCCCTAGCCCCTTCCCTTCTCTCCGCGGTGGGACTCGGGGCTAGGGGATGGGGGCTAACCGGAACACCCGCTCCCCCTGCCCCCTCTCCCATACAGCGCGAGGGAGAGCCGCACCTTATTCGGTTCCCCTTCCCTATTCCCGGTCCCATTGACAAAGCCACATACTAGCGATATACTAGCCATTATGCCAATAAAGTGAAAAATCTTTTCACTTACTAGATAACTATTGGTTTTTTTACCCGCTAGTGAAAAACTTTTTCAGTATGTAAGGGAGGAAAGAACGATGTCAAGCCAAAAGACAAGCCAAAAGACAAGCCAATGGGTACACCCACTACTCCACTTGGGCATCATCCTAGCACTGCTCATTATGGGTACGGGGTGTAGTACCCCCTCCGCTCAGTCGCCTGCACTTACGCCTGCTGCCACCTCTGTTGCAAGCAATCCCGTGCCAGACCAAGACCATACCGAAGACCAAGACCATACCGAAGACCAAGACCATACCGAAGACCAAGACCATACCGAAGACCATGACCATACCGAAGACCATGACCATACCGAAGACCATACATCCTCGCTGGACCTTACAGCTATTGCTCCGATAGCCGAAGGAGAAATGCTCAACGTTGTTGCCACCACCAACATTGTGGGTGATGTGGTTGGTACCATTGGTGGTGACGCTATCAACCTCACGGTCCTGATTCCCCTCGGTGCCGACCCCCACACGTTTGAACCTACCCCCCAAGACATTGCAGCTATTGCTGATGCGGATGTGGTGTTTGCCAATGGGGTAGGATTAGAAGCCTTTTTGGATACGGTGTTAGCAAGTGCTGGCGCAGATGAACGCAAAGTTATCTTTGTATCACACGGCATTGAATTGATTGCCTTTGTAGGCAAGCCTAAGCATTCAGACGACAACAGCGAATCTGACCACCAGCATGCTGCTGATGAGGGGGAAGCAGCAGACGACCATGACCACAGCGGTCAAGACCCCCATGTGTGGTTTAGTCCTATGAGCATAGATGTCTGGATAACCAATATTGAGCAAACCCTCGTCCATACCGACCCTGCCAATGCAGATACCTACACAGCCAATGCTGCAACTTACCGTGAGGATGTTCACGAATTGGATAAGTGGATACAAGAGCAGGTAGCACAGGTGCCAGAAGTCAATCGCAAATTGGTTACTGACCATACGGCATTTGGCTATTTTGCCCATCGCTACGGGTTTGAACAGATTGGTGCCGTTATCCCCGGCTATAGCACAATGGCAGAGCCTTCGGCACAAGAGTTAGCTGCATTGGAAGATGCTATCCGTGAATACGAAGTACCAGCCTTGTTTGTGGGGACAACAGCTAATCCAGTCGTTTCTGAACGTCTTGCCGAGGATACGGGTATACAGCTGGTGTCGCTCTATACCGGCTCATTGAGTGAAGCGGGGGGGCCAGCGGATACCTACCTCAAGCTAATGCGCTATGATACCCAGGTAATCGTTGAGGCTTTGACTACTCCGTAAGCCCGTGAGCGGGGATACTAGGACACGGGAACCGCAACAACCCGTTCCCCCGCTCCTCCTAGCCCCCTCTCCCCCTGCCCCCTCTCCCATTAAAAGGGCGACACCCTCTCCCCCTGCCCCCTCTCCCATTAAAAGGGCGAGGGGGAGCCGCTCGGTTCCCCTTCTCCCCTCGGTGGGGGAAGGGGCTAGGGGATGGGGGGACTAACAACCCTCTCCCCCCTGCCCCCGCTCCCATTCCAGGGCGAGGGGGAGCCGCTCGGTTCCCCTTCTCCCCTCGGTGGGGGAAGGGGCTA
>CAYPHM010000114.1:15119-15253 GCA_964410555.1 uncultured Chloroflexaceae bacterium
GGGGATGGGGGGGAATAACAACCCTCTCCCCCCTGCCCCCGCTCCCATTCCAGGGCGAGGGGGAGTCGGTTCCCCTTCTCCCCTCGGTGGGGGAAGGGGCTAGGGGATGGGGGGACAAACAACCCTCTCCCCCT
>CAYPHM010000115.1:0-14912 GCA_964410555.1 uncultured Chloroflexaceae bacterium
GGGCAGGGGGAGCGGAGGAAAGGGGAGGGCAGGGGGAGCGGAGGAAAGGGGAGGGCAGGGGGAGCGGAGGAAAGGGAAGGGCAGGGGGAGCGGAGGAAAGGGGAGGGCAGGGGGAGCGGAGGAAAGGGGAGGGCAGGGGGAGAGAAGAGAGAGTCGTTGCCCCCATCCCCTTGTGTGGTATATGCGGGAGTGTAGGGACGCACGGCTGTGCGCCCGCATTGGAGAGCCATAGCATACAGCTGCTCCCCAACCTGACCTACCCCGAAATCCCCTACTCCCCCATATACATGCGCCGTTCCTCGTTGGTAAGGCTGCGTGTCACAGCCCGCTTTGCCTGATCCAGTACCCCATCAAACGTTGCATAGTAGACCCGTGCCGTCCCATCATCGCTGGCAGTCACAATAGCTTGCCTATCGGGGCTATAGACCGCACTATTTACCGCCGCCGTGTGTCCAGGCAAAATAAAAAGCTGCTCGCCGGTATGGGCATCCCACAGCCGGGTAGTGTTGTCGGAGCCAGATGTCACTATGCGGTTCCCATCAGGGCTAAATCTGGCAGAGTGCAAACTTCCCTCGTGCCCACGCAATATCAGCAGTACATCACCCGTTGCTACATCCCACACATAGGCAAGGGCATCTCCTCCCGCTGAGACTATGCGCTCTCCATCTAGGCTAAACATCGCACTGGTTACAGTACCCGTATGCCGCCGTAGTACCGTCTCTTCCTTGCCAGTGTCTGCCGACCACACCCGCACCGTGCCATCGCCGCTGGCAGTCACAATGCGGCTGCCATCGGAGGAGAACGCCGCACTATGTACATCTCCTGCATGTCCCTGAAGTATCAGCAACTCTTTGCCAGTGGCTACCTGCCACACCCGCGCTGTTTTATCTGCACTCGCCGTCACGATAAGCTGCCCATCAGGACTAAACGCCGCTTGCCATACAGTAGCTTCATGCCTATCATACACCCGCTGCTCAATAGCGTTTACGGTGCTCCAAACCCGCGCCGTCTTATCCCTACCTGCCGTCACGATAAGCTGTCCATCAGGGCTAAACGCCACACTGGTAACAGCCTCTTGGTGTCCATCTAGGACAAAAAGTTGCTGTCCCGTCTCACTGCTCCAGACCCGTACCGTCTTATCTGCACTCGCCGTAGCAATACGTTTGCTTTCAATATCAAACACCGTCCGTATCACTGCATCCTCATGGGAAGCCAATACGAGCCGCTCTGCCCCACTGCCAGCATCCCATACCCGTACCCTGGTATCAGCACTGGTACTGACCAAACGCTGCCCATCCGGGCTGAATACAGCCGCATTGACAGCCGCAGTATGCCCCTGTAATAGGAGTAGGTCTTTGCCATTGGTGGCATCCCATACCCGCACAGTAGTGTCCCAGCCGGAGGTTACGACACGCTGCCCATCCGGGCTAAACTGGGCATTGCGAGCACTGACCCCCTCAATCAGCAGTTCTTCACGCCCACTGCGAGCATCCCATACCCGTACCGTCTCATCCGCACTAGTTGTCACGATACGCTCAGAGTTGGGGCTATAGGCTGCGCTCCAGACAACATCATCATGTCCATAGAGGGTCGTGTACAAACTGCCGGTTTCCCTATTCCAGATACGCACCCGTTGATCATAGTTTGCGGTGACAATACGCTCTCCATCGGGGCTACACGCCACCCGCCTTGCCCCCTCGCCACCACGCAAAACGCGCTTCTCTTCACCGGTAGTAGCGTTCCAGATACGGGTCGGTCCGCTATCACTACTCGTCACAATTTCCTGTCCATCCGGGCTAAAAACCGCACTACTCATCCGCGCTTCTGGCTCGGTCAACACGAGTTGCTGCTCGCCACTGGAGACATTCCACACCCGCGCTGTGCCGTCCTCGCTCGCCGTCACGATACGTTGTCCATTGGGGCTATAGGCAACGTTCCACACAGCCGCTTCATGCCCACGCAACACGAGAATCTCTGCGCCGGTGATGGCATCCCACACTCGTGCTGTCTGGTCATCGCTGGCAGTCACGATTTGTAGCCCATCGGGGCTATAGGCTGCATCCCACACCCCCTCGCGGTGTCCCCGCAAGTTCACGCGCAAATGCACCTTGAGCAATGCCTGATGCAACACCGCCTCCACTGCGGGGTTTTGGGCTATTTTTGCTGCCTCAAGCGCAATAAGCAACCCTACTTCCGGGGAGTCTTGCATCAGGGTGTTTGCCTTCAGTAGCAACTCTTGAGCACGCAACGATTGGGCTTGGTTTTCTGTAGCCTGTTGAAGAGCCTCGGTTGTTTGTTGGGCAGCTTCGGCTGTTTGCATAGGGGCAGATGCGGCTGAGTCTTGTCCCGATGGAGCAGGTGTGCTATGTTCACCTAGGGTAGTGCCAATTTGCCCCCCAGCTGTTGGTGCTTGGGTATGATTTTCGCTTACTGGTGATGCAGCCCCCCCCTGCCATTGATGATTATTTTGGTAGAGGGAATAGGCAACTATGGTCATAAAGATCAGCACAATAGCCATAATCAGCATTGTGCGAATACGCTGATTCCGTATTTGGTTTCGCCCCCGCTTGACCAATGTTGCAAGTCGCTGTTGGGCGTTCATACCTGTCGGCTCAGGATGTACCTTGCGCTTGGTTCCCCCAACAGCCAGCGGCATCGGTGGATGAGGGGTAGTATCCCGTTGCATATGCTCTTCTTGGTGAGAAGTTTGTTGAGGAAGCGGAGGATGGTTGATTAGCTGTTGCTCAGATGGTTCTGCTTGTTGCTTGCGTTGCGAATATGCCGGTTGTGCTCGTTGCAGTCGGCTCCAGTGACGCACGAGTACTTCATGAATAATCTCGATCATCTCTACGGAGGTATTGTTCCGTATATCCACACTCTTTGTCAATAATCGTGCGGCACAGAGTTCTTCAATGATACGGGAGAGGTCTGTATGGAGTACGGGCGGTTGTATCCGCTGGTAAAGTTCTGTGACAGTACAGCGCAACCGCACATCACCGGCATTGTTTTGGTTTACCTCACACATCAGGGCAAAGAAAACCTGGAGCATAAGTTCACGATCTGCTGTAGAGCGTTCTAGGGTTCTCGTTTGTTGATAGTCTACATACCGGTAGACATCTTCTGCATACTGTTCTATGGCTATATCTAGGGGGATATAGCTCTCTGCAGTTAGGCTGCCGCGCCGCCAAATAATCTCAAGGGCAGCTTGGAGCATCGGGAGCCGCGATGCATCCTGTAGAGCTTCCCCAATCAGCGATTCCGTGAGGTTGTCGTCTAGCTGTTTGCCGCTTTGGGGGTATATCTGTTGAATAGGATGCTGGATGGTGAGTCGTAGCTCGTTTGCGGACATTTCGCGCAGGTCTATAGCAGTGCGGGTCGCTTCAAAAATAGCTTTGTAGGCAAAGAGCCGGGGGAGATAATCGGTTCGTATGGGGATGATGATATGGGTACGGGTCTCTGCAAAGGGGGGCAGGGCTTCGAGAAAGTTCAACAGCAGGTCACGCTGTCCTGGCTCCGCAAGGGTAAACAGTTCATCGAATTGGTCTATGACAAGGATATTGACCTGGGTTTCCGTTGTCGTATGGGCAATAAAGAGGCTGAGTTTTTCTGGGCGGTTGTAGATAGCCTCAAGGTTGAGCATACTGGCAGGGATGTCAAGTTGGAGCAGCGCATTGGCTAGGCTGTCAAAGGGGTAGAGCGATGGGCGAAAAACCGCTATGCGTGGGGTAATGGCGTTGTTGGTATAGTGCTTTTCCAATGCAGGCAACACCCCTGCCTGAATAAACGATGATTTACCACTGCCGCTTGCTCCTGCGACCATCAGGATGGAGCGGGGTTTGTCGGGGTGGGTCAGCCATGATCGCGCTTGCTCTATCTCCTGAGCACGCCCGGTATAGCGGGCACGGTTGGCATAGGTAAAGCTGCGTAGCCCAAGATAGGGCGAGTCCATATTGTGGACATCGTGGACATCAAGGGGTGATGGGATAGATTGTTTAGGAGCGGTAGGCGATACCGGTTGGTGTGCGGTTGTTGGCATGGGAGCGGAGTCGTGATTGTTGCTTGCCTTGCTCTCAACAATAGCCTGGGATTCTTCTGCTGTTGAACGATCTCGTTTCTTGGTCATAACGTGTTTACCGACTTATCAAAACAAATTGCCTTCGTTTAGTATACGCTCATTCGTTTGGTATACTATCATTCATTCATTGTTAAGGCAATTGTACCATGTTCTGTCCCTACCTTGAAAATAACTTTTAGGGGTAGGTTAGGTTGTAGATCTGTTGCATGCATCGTCTCACTGGCCAACCCCCATCCCCTGCCCTTCCTCTACTACGCAGGAGAAGGGGAACCGTTCATTCAGACCCCCTCCCCCTGCCCCCTCTCCCCCTAACCTCCTCTCCCATAAAGGGCGAGGGGGAGTCGCTCATTCCCCTTCTCCCCTCGGTGGGGGAAGGGGCAGGGGGGAGCGGGGAAAAACCTAGTGGACTTTGCCCATTTGCCCTACCCCTGAAAGGATATTCGACTCCCCCTTCGGCTCGCTGCATAACCATTTCCCTAGATTGCTCTGGTCTTGGAACTCTGATGCCTAATCTTGATTGTATGACCATTTCCCTTATTGACAAGGGGCGTATAATCAATAGTAAGGAAAGATCAATAGAGTACAGGTCAACTATGGCTGCTGCCAGCAAACGGTCTGCTTTTGACAAACATTGGCAAGTACACAATCCTGCCCCACCCAATATTATCGAACAATTAGGGGTTGATCCCGTGATTGGTTCGATTCTTTACCATCGGGGAATCACAACGCCAGAAACTATCCATCATTTTCTCTCTGATACCTACCCCCATGGGTTGCATGACCCTTTTCTTATGCGTGGCATGGAAGAAGCCAGCAAACGAGTCGCACGGGCAATTGCAGAGTATGAACGTATAGCCGTCTATGGGGATTATGATACCGATGGGATTACCGCAACAACCTTGCTCTCCACAGCTATTACCGCTATGGGTGGGCAGATTGTCCCCTACATCCCCCATCGTGAGCGTGAGGGCTATGGCTTAAATAGCGAAGCTATAGAGCATCTCGCCGCTGAGGGTATCCAACTGCTCATTACCGTAGACTGTGGTATCAGCAACGTAGACGAGGTAGCCCTAGCCCAAGCGCGGGGTATGGACGTTATCGTCACCGACCACCACACCCCCCCCGCCGTTTTGCCCGATGCACTCGCCATCGTCAACCCTAAACAACCGGGGTGTACCTACCCTTACGACCAACTCGTTGGAGTGGGTATCGCCTTCAAACTCATAGTCTCCCTGTACAAACAGGGTATCCGATCTATGCCACGAGCACGAGAGATGCTCGACTTAGTGGCACTTGGTACGGTAGCAGACATTGGTCCACTCACCGGCGAAAACCGTATCCTGGTCAAAGCAGGACTCGAAGCCATACGACAGACCGAGCGTCCTGGACTGGTAGCCTTGATGAAAGCTGCCGGGACAGCCCAAAATCTGGTAGATACGCAAGCCATTGGCTTTCGCCTTGCCCCACGGCTCAATGCTGCCGGACGGCTAGACGATGCCCGCCTTGCCTACCATCTTTTGTTGGCTGAGACCATGGAGCAAGCCCACGAATTAGCCCAAGAACTTTCGAGCAAAAACCAACAACGCCAACGCATGACCGAAGAATTTCAAGCCCTCGCCCAACAACAGGCGGAATCTGAAAACCACCACCGACAAAACCTCATCGTGATTGCCGGCGAAGCCTACAACCCCGGCGTTGTGGGCTTGGTAGCGAGTCGGCTCGTAGGTATCTGGAACCGTCCCGTTGTCTTGCTGGCGCGGGGCGAAGAGGAATCTACCGGCTCTGCCCGCTCCATTGAAGGGTTCAGTATTATTGAAGCCCTAACTGCATGCAAAGATTTGTTTGAGCGGTTTGGTGGGCATAGTATGGCGGCTGGAATGACAATTAAGAACACCCGACTAGCCGAGCTCGAAGAGCGGCTCGTTGCCATTGCCAATGAGCAAATCACCGACGATATGTTGATTCCCAAACTGACCATAGACGCAGAAGTTCCAAGCGAATCACTCACTTGGGCATTTTACGACTGGCTTGTCCAGCTAGAACCATTCGGGAGCGCAAACCCTCAGCCTATCTTGATGACCCGCGATATGCAAGCGATAGATGTGCGCCCGGTGGGAAACAACGAGCAACATCTCAAGCTCCAGCTTACCCAAAACGGGAGCCAACCCCTAGAAGCCATCGCCTTTTGGCTAGGGCATTTAGCAGAACCCCTCCGCAAACATCCGCGGATAGATGTTGCCTATACCCTAGATGTGCATGAATGGAATCAACAACGCGCATTACAACTCAATATAAAGGATTTTCGGAGAGTTTAAGGAAATCATACCGAGAAGGGGTTGACTTTCCCTATTGCATAATGCTATAGTAGCTCTGAAGATATTTTTTTTCAAAGTCTCTGCACAACGATTTGTTGTATCATTAGACGAATTGAAACCACATGTTTTCTTAATTGGATTGCTTGTATGTTGCTGTCTGTGGGGTAACACAACGTTCCATGCTTCATTGTCTGGTTCGTTTCCTGGGTGGTTCGGTTCCTCAACGGAGAGGATGCAGGAGAAAGCCAGGGTATTCCCTGTTATCCTAAAAAAGCCGTTGTGCCAGGAAAAGAGCGGAAAATGAGCAAAACTACGCGAACTTGAGGCAAATGTATAGACAGCATATGTTCTACTGACACACCATGAGTATTTATAACAGGAGTTGGAATTGATGATGGAGCAGTTGCTGGAGGTTGCTCGTACCCAGGGTTATCTCACCTACAGCGATATTCTCGAAACCTTCCCGCAGCCGGAGTTGCGCGTAGCAGAAATAGACCAGCTATACGCCGAACTTCAGGCAGAGGGGATTAAAGTGGTCGAGTCGTCGGCTGAGGTGGAATCAAGCCAGATTGCCAGCGAAGATGACGTTTTATCAGATTTCCCTGACTTGGCAGATATAGCCCTTGATGACCCGGTACGGATGTATCTACAAGAAATTGGGCAGGTCCCTTTGCTAACCGCTGAACAAGAGGTAGAACTGGCAAAACAGATGGAATCGGGAGACGAAGCACAGCTTCTTCTTGAACGAGAGGAGTATTCCTGTGGAAGAGAACGATTTGAGCTAGAACGACACTTTTCTCTGGGGTGTGAAGCACGCCAGCATCTCATCCAAGCAAATTTGCGCCTCGTTGTCTCTATCGCCAAAAAGTACACGTCATATGGTTTAACCATGATGGATTTGGTACAAGAAGGCAATATCGGGTTGATGCGTGCCGTTGAAAAATTCGACTACACCAAAGGGCACAAGTTTTCAACCTATGCTACGTGGTGGATACGCCAAGCTATCACCAGAGCTATTGCCGACCAAAGCCGCACGATTCGCCTCCCCGTGCATATGGGTGAGGCTATCAGCCAGGTGAAGCGCACATCCCACAAATTGCAACAATCTATGCAACGTGAGCCTACCCCCGAAGAAATCGCCGATGCCATGGGCATTAGTCCCAACAAAGTGCGCCGCACCTTAGAAGCCTCAATGCACCCCCTCTCGCTGGAAATGCCCGTTGGTCAAGATGGCGAAGGGCGTATGGGTGATTTTATTGAGGATGACCGCGTAGCAACCCCCTCGGAAGCTGCCGCCGCATCTATGCTGCGGGAACAGATAGAAGAGGTATTGCAAAAACTCCCCGAACGGGAGCGCAAAATTATCCAGCTCCGATATGGGCTAAAAGATGGTCGCTATCGTACCTTAGAAGAGGTCGGAGTAGAGTTTGGTATTACCCGTGAGCGTATTCGCCAGATAGAGGCAGTCGCGCTCCGTAAACTCCGCCATCCCCATCTTGGGAAAAAACTCCGTGGCTACCTTGAGTAGCATCCAAACCCTGGATTCATGCCTCTCCCCTACTTCGTTGGGCAGGGAGAGAGCTAGGGCATTATCACCGGGTGGGTTTGCTGGTTTTCCCAGCAAGAAATGGAAAAATCAGCGTTTGTAAAGTAGAGCAGGATTAGAGAGGAGGCGGTGCCTTCCTCACATGCGCTCAGGGTTCCTGCACCGCCATTTGATATGAAAGGGAGCAATAGCACGCATGACGGACCCCGATAGCATTTTGCAGTTGGGTATCGAAGCTGCCCGCGAAGGAAACACAGAAGAAGCTCGTAATCTCTTTCGTCTGCTTACCAGTGAAGATACCCAAAATTTGCAGGCGTGGCTTTGGCTTGCAGGGGTATCAGAAAGCCAAGACGAACGGCAAATAGCCCTCGAGAAGGTTCTGGAGCTTGACCCCCAAAATGAAATGGCAACCAAAAGTTTGCAAGCCTTGAAGAGTGGGCAGCCCCCACAAGCTATGCCTGAGCCTCCTTCGCCACCACCGCAGACGGCTGCTCATGCCGAATCTGAACCAACTGGAGGTGATGATTTTGATGACCCCTTTGCTGAACTTGATTCGCTTTCCGATGTCTTTGCAGAGGATTCCCAGGCAGTTGGTCGTTCAGAACCATCACAAGCTTCATCCCAGGATACAACCGGTCAGCGTGGGATGGATACCGATTCTAGTCGTGATACTCCCACAGGAGCTTCACGTACAACCAAAAGCTCATCAGCCTTTTCACGGGAAAAGCACCATGCATCAGAGATGGGAAGAGAAGAAGGGAGCAAGAAATCTATGTCTAAGTTACCTGTCCCTAGTGGCATAAACCTGCGTCTCGTAGCCCTAGTGCTCGCAGTCCTTATTGTGATTATGGGGCTTATCTTTGTCGTCAAGCCGATGTTGTTTGGTGAGCCAGATGTCGCGGTTGTTCCCGTGACAGCCACACCCGCTGCTCAACAACAACCCACCGCACCACCTGCCGATCAACAACCCACCCAACCGCCTGCTGATCAGTCACCAGGAACGGGGAATGATGCTGCTACCGGTGATGCCCCTGCCGATGCCCAACCGCCAGCACCAGAAGATCAACCAGCGGATACCCCCGCGGCTCCTCCTGCCCCCGAAGCTGCCCCAACTGAGGCGGCTCCTGCGGCTCCTGCCCCTGCCGGTGGTATCACCATCATACCTGCCAACAATCCATTGGAAAGCAACGGTTGGCTGTATGACTTTAACCAAGACATCTGTGGGGGCAATTCCTGTGCCACTCCCTGGCGAGCGAACATTGGCAGTTTTCAGGCAAAAGGCCGATTTGTCATCATCCTTGTGATGGTGGTCAATAATACCGGACAGGAACAGGTCTTACCAGCAGATTTCTTGGTCCTGAAAGATGCCCAAAACCGCACCTACAACGCACTTCCCCCGGTATCCAATGCGTATGTTACGCCTGGGATCAATGCAGACCGAAGCCACGAGCAGCCTATACCAGCGAATGGTATCGCCACGAGTGTCGCATTGGTCTTTGATGTCTCGATGGATGCTACCGACTTGGTGCTTTACGCTCCTAGCAATGCTTCGCAAGGCTGGGCAGTATTGCCAAATGTCCAGTAGCCAGTAGCCAGTAGCCAAACAGATACGTAGGGACTAGTATAAGTACAACACAGCAGAGATCGGGCATATCGGGTGCTCAGGTCTCTGCTGGTTGTTTTTCTGCTATGACTCATCGTGAGACGACAGACGATCTCATAACCTATAGCTGTAAGATTGCCCAAGCCGGTAACATAGCAGGCGCACGATCTATACTACGCGCATTATCGCGTCAGGATGCAGCTAATAGCCGGGTGTGGTATTGGCTCTCGCGCTATGCCGAGACCCCTGCTGAACAGCACGAAGCTTTGGAGCGTACCCTTCAGCTTGACCCTGAGCACCAAGAAGCTCATAGCCGTCTCCAACAGTTGCAAGCCCAGGTTGCCAAACTCCAGCCGGTAACAATGGATGATGTTCAAGATGTCCCCAAACAGCCCCAACAACACCGGGCGATTGTGGGGGTGGCGGCAATAGCTATTGTGGCATTGATTCTCGCCATAGCTGGTGCGACCAGCGTTATTGGGCTATCGGTGCTCTTCAATCAACAACCATTCTTCTTTGGTAGCCAACCAGATTCCCCCCCACAATCTTCTGATGGTTCTGGCTTCTTTCGCCAAACGACACCCCCAACACCAACGGCTACTCCCCGTCCCGATCCTACCCCATTGTCGGTGGGGACTATCCTTGAAGAAGATGGCTGGTATATCAAGTTTGTGCGTCCAACAGATA
Organism: uncultured Chloroflexaceae bacterium; assembly: GCA_964410555.1. GTDB lineage: Bacteria > Chloroflexota > Chloroflexia > Chloroflexales > Chloroflexaceae > JAAUSY01. The sequence goes on from CAYPHM010000115.1 coordinate 10,227, forward strand.
CCCAGGTGCTTACTGGTGCGGTAGGGTTGCTCCAGCCCCGCGAGCGGTTTGTGCTGGTGTTGCTGGCTGTTGCCAACAAAGCCCCGATTGACCGACATATTCCTGCCGATATGCTCTTTATCACCGATGCAACGGGGAATCGCTATACCCCTGTAGAGGGAGGTTCTCGTAGTTATCTTGAGGTGTATGGCCGGGGGGTACATGGCGATATAGCCTATGGGGAATTTATCCCCGGTGGTGGCGGGATGTATAGTGTGCCGGTGGTATTTGATATTCCGTCAGATGCATCGGAGTTGCTTTTGACTACAGACCGGCAAGAGCCGGAAGGGTGGCTTATCCCCAATGCTGTAAATGGGGATGGAGAGCTATTGCTAGACGAAGCCAGATAGGTACCCCGCTCTCACAGGTAATGAGAGCGGGGTAAAGGGTAAAGACGACTGCCCCACATCAAAAACAGAGTCTTCACCCCGAAACAGGAACGGGAAGAATGATAGCTGTAGGGTTTGTTCCCTCATGCATTATTCATTGAGGGTGAGCGTACCCGGCGGACTCAACAAAACCAGCAAATCACGAATGGCGTATCCTTGTTGGGCAGGGTGGCGCATGGGGCGTTCAGGATGAATAATGTACATATTGCGACGACCTATCCGTTCAAGGTTGATATACCCGGATTCTTTTAGGTCGCTCAGGATACGTTGTACGGCACGTTCGGTAATCCCCACTTGCCCGGCTATTTCGCGGGCGGTTAGTCTGTTGTTTTCCGCAATGCACAGTAACACTTGTGCATGATTAGTTAGGAACGTCCATCCACTAGCCATAGATGCTGCCTTGTCTGTAATCCACTTACGACTAGTATATCACGAATTACGTTTCTTGTGTCAACCAATTAGCGGGGATTTTTGCCCAGATTTGGGGCAGATTTACTTCATACCAATCGATGGGCATCCCCTAGCCCCTGCCTCCACCGCGGGGAGCAGGGGAATCGGGCAGGTGTTCCCCCTTGCCCTACAATGGGAGCGGGGGCAAGGGCAGGGGGAGCGGGTGGGCAAGAAGGGCAACATTTCTTTGATGATGCAACTTTGCCATCGCCCTGTACATACATCAACACAATGTCCAAGGGGGAGCATGTTGTGGTATTATAAAAGAAGTAAGAACTATTCTATACCATATAACCTGTTATAGCGTAGAGTTGCTACGAAAAAACCAACTAAATGAGGAGGATACCTATGCACATGCGATTGATGATACGCTTGGTTTTGCTACTTGTGATAGGAGCTACTCTGGGGGGTATGCCTAGAGTAGAGCAAGCAAAAGCAAGTTTGCCCCCGGCACAATACTCGGTCTATCCAGAAGCAGGTCCCCCTGGTACGATCTTCTTCTTTGCAGCATCCAGCTTTGAAAGCGAGCGGGTTGGGTATTGGTTTAATTCCCCAGACGGACGGGTGTATAGTAATAAATACCGCTATGCAGCTTATGCCTACCAGAGCACCATTCAATGGCGATGGCAGGTTCCCTATGATGCTGTGCCAGGTCATTGGACCGCTGTAGCGCAAGGGGAAGAAAGCGGATTCCAGCAGGTCATCCCCTTTCAGATACTGCCGTCAACTGGTATGGTGTCGGTGGAGCCTGCCGCCTATGTTCCTACCAATGCCGAGAGGGTAGACGTGTTGCCAGCAGCTGGTCCTGCCGGTACGAACTTCACGTTTACTGCTCCTGGGCTAGAGGGGGAACGGGTTGGGTATTGGTTTGACCAACCTAACGGACAGATACTTGCTGATAATCAACGGTACTGGTTTGAAGCAGAGAGTGACCCTGCGACATGGCAATGGAAAGCCCCTGCCAACGCAATCCCCGGTGTATGGAAGGTGACGGTACAAGGGGAAGAAACAGGTATTACCCACACTATCTTTTTTGAAATCCGCGAAGGGGATGCACGACTCCCACAGACTGTCCCCGTCAACCCGCCATGTTTGGGAGCGGTAGAGCCATTTGTTGGCTACCCCAATACCGACTTCAAGTTTTTTGTTACCGGGTTTCCCCCCCGCACCCATGTGCAATACTGGGCAGAAGACCCCAACGGACGCAAGTATGATTATGATGATGGGTTGTTTATTGGGTCAAACCCCGATGGGCGAGTGGATATTACCTGGAACGCCCCAGAGGAAGCAACCTATGGCTATTGGAAGATGGTCTTTTTGAGTGGAGAAGTGGGCAAAAACCCTAGCCGTATTGAGCGGGTCTTGTACTTTGAGATACGCAACCCCGCCGAGCCTATCTTGCAAGAAGAAGCGTATGTACCACCGCCCCCTTGCCAGTGGCAGCCATAGCAAGGCTTGCTGAACCAGAGCCGTTTTCCCCCAACACCCCCTCTGCCAATAAAAGGGTGAGGGGGAGCCGACTGGTATTTGTGCCCCTTCTTCCCGCGGTGGGATGCGGGGTAGGGGAGATGCCCGGAGAGACGTTACCGTCTTTCCCCCGCTCCCTGCCCCTCTTTCAGGGGTAGGGAGCGGGGGAAGGTGAAAAGCGAGGGAGTTACTCGCAGCGTCCGTAGGCTCTGACCAGCGTTTTGAAGCCAGCAGCCATGCCAAAATCAAGCAAATGGCTTTGCAACCGCCACTCCCAATTGCCCACCGCCGTGCCAGGCATATTCATACGCGCTTCGCTGCCAAGCCGCAGCACATCCTGGATGGGAAAGATGGCAACATCAGCAACAGACATCAGTGCCAACCGCATTAGTTCCCAAGAAATATCATTACCTTCACGCCCCATATAACATTGCACCGACTGCTGTTCCTGCTCCGACATAGCATTAAACCAGCCAATAGTTGTGTTATTGTCGTGCGTACCCGTATATACCACGCAATTATTGACATAGTTATGCGGCAGATAGGGGTTTTTCGATGTATCGCCAAAGGCAAAATGCAATACTTTCATACCCGCCAACTCAAACTTATCGCGTAGCTCTTCTACTTTGTCGGTAATCAACCCCAAATCTTCAGCAATAATGGGCAAATCCTCACCAAACACTCGCCTGAGTTTGTTAAAGAAAGCAACGCCGGGGGCTTCCTGCCAACTCCCATTTACCGCTGTTTCTTCGTGCGCGGGAACTTCCCAATAGCTCTCTAGCCCACGGAAATGGTCTATGCGGACAATATCTACCTGGGCAAATGTATGGCGCAGGCGATCTATCCACCAGCTAAACCCTTTCTTGGACATCTTATCCCACTGATAGATAGGATTACCCCAACGTTGTCCCGTTGCACTAAAGTAATCTGGTGGCACACCTGCAACTACCGTGGGATTACCATTAGAATCCAGTTTAAACAAGGTTGAATTTGCCCAGACATCCGCACTGTCATAGGAAACATAAATAGGAATATCGCCAATAATACGGATACCATGATCATTCGCATATGTTCGCAGTTTGAGCCATTGCTTGTAGAAGATATACTGCAAGAACTTGTGCAATTGGATTTGACTGGCTAGTCGTTTTTGCCATTCCGTTATGGCTTCCGGCTTGTGGAGGGCAATGTCCTTGTCCCATTGATTCCAGGAGGTTTTGAACTGCTCCTTGAGGGCAGTATAGAGGGCATAGTCATCAAGCCATGTCGCATTTTCCTGACAAAACCGCGCAAAATCGGCTTTTTGATCGCCATTAGCCCGCGATTCAAAGTGTTCATAAGCCCGGCTAAACAACGATTCCTTAAAGGTGGTGACAGCTTCATAGTTTACCCGGCTGTCATCGGCAAAATAGCCATAGGGAGGCTCTATATCACCTTGATTTAATAACCCTTCTTCAACTAGTTGGTCTAAGTTGATAAGCAATGGATTACCGGCAAGAGAAGAAGGTGACTGATAGGGCGAGTTGCCATAGCCAGTGGGACCAAGCGGCAAGATTTGCCAAAATGCTTGTCCGGCTTCTACTAGAAAATCTACAAATTGATAGGCGGCTGTACCAAGATCACCAATACCATGTCGTCCTGGGAGTGATGTTGGGTGAAGGAGTATTCCACTAGAACGGGAAAACTGCATACGCTTCTCAACTCCTAACGTGTATTTCAAAAAAACCTTCTCGGTTTATACGGTTTATTTCGGTTGCAGATTACTCAGGGCGATTACAAAGCCCTTCTTGCCCCCCATCCCCTGCCTCTTTCCCCACCCGCGGGGGGGAGAGGATGTTCGGCTCTCCCCTTGCCCTACAATGGGAGCGGGGGCAGGGGGAAAGGGTGAGCAAGAAGGGCAAATTGTCTTTGATTGTGCGACTTTGCCATCGCCCTGGCAGATTACTCAGTTGTTTCGTCACCGGGGCTAGGGGGCCAAAGCCCGGCGATATAGGCTGACACTGCCCCAAAGAATGCCCCAAATGCAGCAGCTAATTCCATAGATTGATAGTGCATTGTTGTTGTGCCAAAGAGCAATAACACGACAGTTCCTATGATAGCCCCTACGATAATGCGCGTCATCAACCCGACCATCGTGATAGGACGAGAAGATGGATTTGCCGTATCTGTACTCGCCTGGGCGGGTGTTGGCTTGGCGGCAGGAGGGGTTGGATTTGCAGATCGCACGGTCTTGGCGGTTTTTTCACTGGCAGGGGTGGGGGTTGGTTGGACAGCAGGCGGAGTATCCCTTCCCCCGGCTTTTTTGTCGGCATTGGCAGCCCGAATTGCTGCTAATCGTGCGGCT
>CAYPHM010000116.1:0-14902 GCA_964410555.1 uncultured Chloroflexaceae bacterium
CCCCACTACGCGGGAGAAGGGGAAATCGGTTCCCCCATCCCCTAGCCCCTTCCCCTTCGGGCAGCCCCCATCTCCTACCCGCTCCCCCTTCGGGCAGCCCCCATCCCCTAGCCCCTTCCCCCACTACGCGGGAGAAGGGGAAATCGGTTCCCCCATCCCCTAGCCCCTTCCCCCACTACGCGGGAGAAGGGGAACCGTAAAGAGGTAGCATGCTACGTCTCTACAAGCGGAGCGGGAGCGGGGGGCGAGGGGGGGACAAATAACCTCTTCTCTCACGGAGTGGGGATGGGGGAAAGAATCGATACATTGGACGTTGACACAGCCCTAATTGAGATAGGCAATATGGTTTATACACACCAAAACTGTGGTATGATGCATGATACCGTTGTTTACCAACACAACGGGAACGGGCTTACCGGCAGGTCTGTACCTCGTTGGGAAACCGTATATCACACAGATTCGCATTAGTCTAGTCATTGTCCCAAACAACCTCTCGATGGCACAGCTATCGTGCGAGATTGCGATTCCAGGGGTATCCCATGGATAAAAGCCGAGAACGTTGTGTAAGTTTTGCCCAAGAAACCCGTTTATTTAGTGTATCTACTGATGTCATTCGTTCGCTGGGTAGAGGGGGAAAGATGGGGAAAGGTATCCTAGTTTACAAAACGTTGGAATGAAAGGAGGAAAGGCGCTTTCTGCACTGACCAGTACGGTAATCCCTGCGCCTAGTCACATAATGGATAGTGAACGATTTATAGTACGCTTTTGGGGAACACGCGGCAGTTTCCCCGTCCCAGGACCAACAACGGTCCGGTATGGAGGCAATACTCCTTGTGTTGAGCTACAAGTCGGGTACCATACGATCATTTTGGATGCAGGTACAGGTATCATCAACTTGGGGCATGATTTGCTGCGCCGTGCAGAAGAGAACGGCGATGAGCCTATTGTTGCGACTATCCTCTTGACTCATCTCCATCATGATCATACGCATGGGTTTCCATTCTTTGCGCCCGTGCTCAACAAAAAGAGCATCCTACACATTCTTGGTCCACATACCTTCCAACAAAAACTTGAAGATGAACTCAGTAACGTTGTCCTCACGCCTAATTTTCCCATCAATATCCACGAGATGCCTTCGTTTAAGATTATTCATACGCTCAATGATACAGAGGTGTTAGTTTTCGGTGATGATCCATCAGATTTGCATGTGTTCAATGTCTATCATGATCAACGAGAACTTGCGCCAGATGATGTACGAGTGCGTATCCACAAGGGGTATGCCCATCCCAAAAATGGAGTCTATATCTACCGGGTTGAATGGCGCGGCAAGTCTGTTGTCTTTGCCAGCGATACTGAAGGCTATGTAGGAACAGATCAGCGACTTGTACGCTTTGCCCAAGATACAGATGTGCTCATCCACGATGCCCAGTATACCCACGAGGTCTATGTACAAGGACGACAGGGATGGGGGCATAGTACGATAGAAATGGCGTGTGAGGTGGCAAAGCAGAGCAATACTAAACAATTGGTGCTCTTCCACCACGACCCTGCTCACTCTGATGATATGGTAGACCAGATGGAGCAGCACGGACAGGAGCTTTTTCCCAACACTATAGCTGCCTATGAGGGGCTAGAAATTGTTTTGCACTGACCTAAGCAAGGGGTAGGGATGTCTTTCAGGGGTAAGGTTTCGTTGCAGAGCTATGTCCGTCTCGCCGGGCAACCCCCCACTTACCAGGGTAGGTCTACCGGGCAAAGTTTACCTTTTTATTCCCCGCTCCCCCTTGCCCCCGCTCTCATCCCAGGGCGAGGGGGAACCGCCGACTCCCTTCCCCCCTCGGTGGGGGAAGGGCAGGGGATGGGGAGCAACCCGGACTTTGCAATCGCGCCGATATATTCCCAACGTAGGGCTTGACTTGTCCCGCGCAACCGGGGAGTTTGGCATATGCGTACTTTTGCGCCTTGAACCCCTGGAGATGGAGCCGGATTATCACGCCTTTTGCCCCCCGGATATTCCCGCATACGCCATGATCATCTGGGAAAAGAGCTCCAATTCCTTGAGATGGTCCGTAAGTATTGCCTTGAGTACTGGCTTGGAAATCTGCTTGTAGTTATGCGTAGCGATATTACGAAACCCACACATATTTTTCATCTGTTCAGCAAGATCAGATGGGATAATCCCTTCGTCTTCTAACATGGTAAAGTTGTCTCGTAGGCTTGCGGGGAGACCTAGTGATTCTTGGGCAACAACATGGTTGGCTATATCTATGGTCGCTTGAACTGCCCGTTGCAAATTGAGCACAAAAATGTCTTCAACATTTATATCGTTCAATTTGTCAGGGTTGAGGTCGGTTACACTCTTGATACGATACAAACAACGTTGTATAGTCGTCACTTTATCAAGGATGATGTCTGATTCAATCATAGGATTTTTCTCTTTGCAATAGCCTCTTCAATAGGCTTTCGCACCATTTTGAGATCATCATACATGGAAAAACTTTGTATAATAAAGAGGTCTTTTGCCTTTCTGTCACGGCAAAAAAGCAACTTTCCCCACTTCAAAACTTGCATATTCAAAACTGGCGAGGCGGTATTCAGTATGATGAAGTCTACATCACATTGAAACAGGTTCTCTAGCTCCGCTTGCATAGCCATGCTTTGCTCTTGGGTGGGAATGTTGCTGTAGGGAAAAAGCGCAGCAATGTCTCTATCACTTGCCGCATGCAACCGATTGCGAGCAGCGGAGCCAAAGAGCCAAAGGGCTAGTATATCTGTGTTTGCTTCACACCAAGCGGTAAGTATCGATACCTCTTGCATGTGTTCCGCTTCACTTTGCACTATCATAGAAGTTTCTCCCCCCGCAACCGCAGCACAAAGCTGACATTGGCTGCCAAGAAAAGCAATACCACCCCCGCCACGGGCACCATACCCAACACTATCGCCCCCACTGCCGCTACCGTCTCCAACACTGCGAACAGCAGATGTACCCCAAATGCCAGTGACATTGCCCAACGGGTATGTCGCCATAGCCCATAGGCAGCGATAATCCGTAGGGTACTCAGCATGTCAAACCCTATCGCAACGGCTATGATCACCATTGGCAGAGAATCGCCGGCTGTGGTGCGTAGCATTGGGGGCAGCAGGGTGCGGATGGTATCGTAGCTTGTGCTGGCAGCGATAATCAATGCGATTGCTGCCAGCGTCCCCAAAATGCCGGTGGCAAGGTTGAAGAGCAGAGAAGCGGTACGCCACGGTGAGGGAGAGACGTTCTGCTGCATAATCGTCATCCGCTAGGTTTCACAGGTGGGAGCGCGTTCCTCGCCGGTGGCGATGGTGATATGGGCTGCATCTTGGTACAGTTTGCTTACCGAGCAGTAATCCTGCTTGCCATACCCCTGCCCCTCTGCCATCTCATACAACTGGTAGGCAAGGGCAGTCATCATCATGGGTACGCCAAGTGTACGGCCGGCTTCTAGGGCTGCGCCCAGGTCCTTTTGCATCAGCGTGGTAGCAAAGCCAGCATCGTAGGAATCTTTGAGCATACGGTCTTTTACCCACTGGTCAAGCAGGAAATTTGCCCCCGCAGACTGCATAATCACCTCACGCATCTGCTCGGCATCTCCCCCCGCTTTTACCGCCATCGTGAAGGCTTCCGATATGCCTATCATGAGCAACCCACAGATGGTATTGTTGGCAAGTTTAATCACCTCACCCATACCGTTTGGTCCAACGTGGGTAACGCTTTTGCCCATGACTTCTAGGACAGGGCGAGCACGCGCAAAGGTGGCTTCCTCGCCGCCAACCATAATGGCAAGTTCCCCCCGTGCTGCCCGTTCTGGTCCGCCGCTGATAGGTGCATCGAGCATCTCAATGCCCTGCTCCTTCAACCTCGCGGCAATCGCCTGGGTAGAGGTCGGGGAGATGGTGCTGCAATCTATAACAATCGTGCCGGGAGCAGCACCTTCAATGATGCCTTGCTCTCCCAAGCAGACGCTCGATACTTCTGGCGCATCAGGGACACAGGTTATGATGATAGTGCTGGTTTCGGCTACCTCTTTGGGGTTTGCTACAACGTTTGCCCCCTGTGCTTGCAACTCTTCTACCGGCTGCCTGTTGTGGTGAACGCAGGTCGTGAGCGTAAAGCCGTTGTTGAGCAGGTTGGCAGCCATTGGTTTGCCAATGGTGCCAGTGCCAATGAAGCCTATCTTTACAGATGTAGGGTCGGTCTTGGTCATGGTGTTGGTGTCCCTTCTTGTCGTTGTTGCTGCTGTGGCAGTTTGGGGCGTTCTTCTGGTGATGGTACCTGGTCTTGATCCTGGTCTTGGTCGGTATTCTGGTCTTGATCCTGGTCATCTCCCTGATCGACTGGCTTAATGGAGACAGTAGCGGTCATATTCCAGCGCAACCGATCATCCCACTGGTCAGGCTTGACTGTCACCTTATAGACAATATCGCCCTGATAGTTTTTACCGTAGTTTTGAATATCCACGACCTTACCGGGGAGTTCTAGGTCTGGCAGCGCATCAAAGTTGATAGTCACCAGACTACCAATGTCTATATTGACTACCGCCAACTCGTCTAGGTCGGTGGTCTCAATCTGCCAGTCGCTAAAGTCTGCCATCACAATAGCCGTTTCAGACGTGCCAAACCACTCGCCCACTGTGGGATTGACCTCTACAATAGTGCCGTCAAAAGGAGCGAGAATAGCAGATTTCTCAAGGTTGAGTTGGGCTTTCTTGAGAGCCACCTCACGCTGCTGCACAATGGCAAGCGTCTTGTCCAGATCAGACTTGCGCGGGTCAGCAATCACCTTGTCGAGTTCTGCCTGCGCCCGTTTGACGTTTAGGTGCCCCCCATCCAGGTCTATTTCGGATTTTTCCAGATTGGCACTTGCCTTCTCAATGCCTATTTGAGCACTGGTCACACCCGCCTCCGCGACCATGAGATTACCCTGGCGTTGTTCGCCTTGCAATGAGGCAAGCACCGCCTCAGCCGAGGCGACATTGGCACGCGCCCCGGCGATAACATCCGGGTCTGAGCCGTCTATCAGGTCGGTGTGTTGGGCTTGGAGTTGACGCACATTTGCCTCAGCCACCTGGATACCGTTTATCTCAGCTAGGCGAGCATTTTCATAGTTCATTTGGGCTTGCTGGAGGGCGAGTTCGGCATTTTCCACAAACCGCAAATTGGACTCCTCATTGTCCTTGTTGTCTTGCGGCAGGTCCATACTGACGGAACCGTAATCCTCTTCAATGTTGCGGTTGTCCCAATAGACGCGGCTATAGCCTGCCTGTCGGTCACGCAGATTGTTGGCAGCTATCTGCACCTCAAGGTAGGCATTGGTTTTGGCTTTGGAGAGCGTATCGCGCTTCTCCTTGAGCGTGGCGACAGCTTGGTCTAGGGCAGCTTGCGATTGTTGTACCTCGGTGGCTTTGGGGCCGTCGAGTTCATCAGCAAGCTGTAGACGGGCATACTCAATACTGGCATGGGCAGAGTTGATGTCCTCTGGCGTGACTGCCCCGCGCACCTGCATCAGTTGCCCCTGTGCTTGGGCAACGGCAGCCTCAGCACTCCGCACATCAGCCTCCGCAATAGCCACCAGCGTTTCGTAGGTGTCGAGGTTCGCCTTTGCAATCTCCACTGCCACCTCTGCAATGGCGATGTCTTCTGGGGTAGCCCCCTCAACAAGCTGGTCATAATCAGCTTTTGACTGGGCAAGGTTTGCCTTTGCCTCTTCCTCAGCCAACACTAGATCGCGGGTGTCTAGGCGGGCAAGCTCTGCGTCAGTTTCTACCGTGCTGCCCTCTTCAACCAAGATTTCATCTACAATCCCGCTTTGCTCAAATCGCAGTTCGACACTTTTAACCGGGACTACTTCCCCCTCTGCGACTACCTCATCGCCGGCTTGGGCAATGGGCAAGGTGTCAATTTGCCCCCCAGGAGCCTGTTGTGACGGTTCCTCTCCGCCACCAGCACATCCACTGATGAGCAGTACCGTACTGACAAGTAGGGTTATGAGCATATATGCCGGATGTTTCGCGCTCTTCATTGCATTTCCTCTCTCTCACAGAGCCAAGTTGCTCTTGGAACTCACTCACAAAACGAATTAGGGTCATAACCAACCTTATTATGCATAGGGACAAATACCTGCAGCCTACTAGGTATGGGATTGGTCGCGCAAGACCCGCTCTTGGGTAATCTGCTCCATCACGTCACGAGTTTCGTTGGATTCTTGCATCAGCCGGCTAAAGTCATCCCGACTCAACGAGGCAACTTCCACCTCGGTTTCGGGAGCGGCACGGACTGTCGCGGTGCGTGTCCCCCCACTCAACAAGCCAACTTCCCCAAAGTATTGCCCCCGTTGGAGCCGATCTACGACAATCTCTTGCCCATCTGGGTGGGGCAGCACAATCTCTACCTCGCCTCTGGTAATGATAAAGAAGCGGTCTGCCATTTCTCCTTGATTGACGATAGTTGCTCCCCCCTCAAAGGTCTGTCGTTCAATTTGGCGAGCTACCCATGTCATCTGGTCTACGCCAAGATCAGGCAGGGCTTTGGTGACATACTGGTTGGTCACTTGCCCATCTACCACGATGATAGCGCGGGAAGCACGACGGGCGAGGTCATTATCGTGCGTCACCATCACAATAGTTTTTTCCTGATCAATCATGTCTTGGAAGATTTCAAAGACGGCATTAGCCGTTTTGGAGTCCAAGCTACCGGTAGGTTCGTCTGCTATTAGAATAGGCGGATCGTTGGCGAGGGCGCGGGCAATAGCCACCCGCTGCGCCTGTCCACCAGAAATGGCAGAGGGGAGTTTGTGTGCGTGGTCTTGCATCTCCACCTGCTCCAACAGTGCCATAGCCCGTTTGCGCCGCTCCGATGGGGTATACAGGTTGCAAAAGTCCATCGGGAGCATGACATTTTCCACCAGCGACAGGGTAGGGAGTAGCTGAAAAAACTGGAAGATAATACCGAGGTTTTTGCCACGCCATACTGCCATTTGGCTTTCGTTGAAGGTATGAATGGCACTATCACCAACAAAGACTTCTCCAGAGCTAGGGCGGTCTATGCCCGTGATCATATTGACCAGGGTAGATTTGCCGCTGCCAGACTTCCCAATGACTGCTACAAACTCGCCTTTATCTACGGCTACGTCTATTCCCTTGAGTACGACAAACTTACCGGCTGCGGTTTCAAACGTTTTGATAACTTGGCGTAGTTCTATAAGGTGTTTGTTGCCATGATGATACTGTCCATTACTCTGTTCTGGTTTCTTGCGTTTGAACCACTTGTCAAACACGGTAATACTCCTTCTCTACGCCCAAAAGACAGCGGGGATATGGGGTAGTATATTGGTTCAGTGATTTTGGCAGTATGCCAATGTCCTACCAAGCCATAGGTATTAGGCTATTCACAGAAAAGCAGGCTGTCTGGATAACCTCAAATCATGCGTATTGTACCATAGGTTGTTTCCTGATAGCTATAGGTACAAGAGCTATCATAGGCTAGTTGTATGAAGAATGTATGAAGATTACCTAGAGATTTTGTATTGTATGAAGAAAGCGTACATATGTTCACTTTTTCTTATTATGGTATAATAACGCATGGGGTACAAGATCATGTTGTTGCGGTTTAGTTGTACAGTTAATATTGGTATTGCTACAATGGCTTGTAATGACCAGCTAAAGCGTGAACGTGTGAATATGTGAATATGTAAACGAGTGAAAGGATACAAATGATGCCAAACGTTACGATTAATGGAGAACAGGTTGAAGCCAAGACCGGCGAGAAACTCCTCTCCGCCGCCCGCCGCAATGCATCCCACATTGGTTTTGCCTGTGATGGTCGTGGGCTATGCCAAACATGCGCTTGTCGGGTCATCTCTGGGGGCGAAAACCTCGGCGAGAAGACGGCTATAGAGCAAGAAGCCTTGACCCAAACGATGCAAGATGACGGCTATCGTCTGGCGTGTCAGACAACGATTACCGACAAGGGTCCTGTTGAGGTTATCAGCCGGGCTGAGGAGCTACGCCAGACTGCCACCGGGATATTCCAGGCTGGCGAAGGCAAAAACCCCGCTGACAATGCCATTTCGCTGGCAGGCAAGGCAGGGCAATTGGTCGTCAACTATGCATCCCGTCTGCCCTATATTGTCTCTAACGTAGTGCCACGGTTTCAGAAAATGCCGCTCAAGATGAACAAAGTCCAGACAGTATGCAAGGACGTTTCGCGGGTTGCCAAGCGCAACATTACTGGGGCAGCACCGGATAAGGCAGAGGGTCAAGAGTAAGAACAGGGCGTAGCCTGATGTTTCCCCTTGCTGGTGCTCAATACCCGTTCTTCAGGAAAGGACTATCCGATGAAACAAGTGGCTTCCCTCCAGTATGATGTCATCTTCAAAAAAGCCTTTAGTGTCCCTCGCGTGTTTTCCGATTTCGTGAGTGCCATTCTGGGCAAACCCGTCACGTTTGACCGCGTAGAAACCGAAAAACAGTTCGAGGAACCCATTGGTCATATTAACCCCCGCTTTGACCTCTATGCCGAAAATGCGGAGCAAAACATCATTGTGGACATCCAAAATGTGCGCTACACTGACCACTACCATCGGTTTCTGTATTACCACTGTGCCGCCCTGCTCAATAGTGTTCCCCATTCGAACAACTACCGGCCGGGGGTAGAAATCTTTACCATTGTCGTGCTGACTTCCGGCGATACGCATCATCGGGCAAAAACGACCATCCATTTTGACCCGGTAGACGATAGTGGTACGCCCCTTGGCGAAATTCCCCACAAGGTCATCTTTCTGTGTCCCAAGTATGTGCCAGAGCATATGCCAGAACCGGTGAGATCGTGGTTGCGAGCGATAGAAGACACGCTCGATGAGGAGGTGGATGAGCAGGGGTATGATACGACCATACAGCAGGTGTTTGGGCTGATCGAAAAGAATCAGATAACCCCAACGGAGCGGGCACGCTTGAAAGATGAATTTTCGCAACAGGAGTTGCTCACCGAAGCCCAACAGCAGCGCGAGGAAGCCCAACAGCAGCGCGAGGAAGCCCAACGCCGAGAAGCAGAAGCGCAACGGGTGGCAGCCGAAGAGCGGCGAATGCGCGAGGAAGCGCAAGCAGAACTAGCGGCATTGCAAGCACAGATGGAACTCCGCAATGGGGACAATGGAGACAACGCGAACGATTGATGAATGGGGCACCGTTCACTTGCGGGTGTGGGGCAGCATTACCATACGAGTAAGAACATAGTATCGGGTTTCCTGTGACAAAACATTACAGATTGATGACTGTTGAGAGAATGTGGCAAAATATCCCAATTTTGCCATGTGACGGTCTGTAGGGTCTATGGTATAATGCCCTTGCACGTAATCTACACTAAACATCAAGTATGAGTGATATTCTGGGATCGCACAACAAGCAAGGGCAATGATGCTAAAAAGATAAAAATCATCGTCTGTTGCGCTTGTCGTGTAGTAAGTAGTATCTTGTGCAACAAAACAGGGTTTACGTGCTAATATATCGTTCGCTTCCCCGTACCAATCTGAAACGAACTGATGCGACCAATTGTTTGTCGCGCCTGTTTTGACGGGAACTAAAGAGAAAAGAGGGATATTGAACCAGAGTATCTTACTAAAAGGTGGACAATGAGCAAATTTGGAGAGCGATTACGAAAAGCCCGTGAAAGTAAAGGGATTTCTCTTGCACAGGCTGCTATGGAAACGCGCATTCTCCAGCAGTGGCTCGTAGCCCTTGAAGAAGGAGCCTATGATCGTTTATCAAGCGATGTAGTAGCAAAGGGCTTTATCCGCAATTACGTCCAGTTTCTTGGGCTACCCGTGCAAGAAATGATGGAGTTGTATCGCCGCGAACGCGGTACAAGCGGTTCTATCAGGATTATACCTACAACACAGTTAGGAACGCAACGTTCCTATGTACTGCCCAGCTTCTTCGGGGTCTTTTTCGTAACCATGATCCTGGTGGGGTTGACGTATATCTCACTCAGTGCTGTTGGACGTATTGGAACATCACAGATTGCAGAACAACCTGTGACTCCTGCCTACAACAATATCTCCACTGCCATACCAATGAACCTTTCTGAAGTAACTCCCGAAGTTCAGGGAAATTTGACGGAGAACGAGGAAAGCGAAGATACCGAAACTCAGGAGGCGCAAGCTCCATCTGATATAGCGGTAACGGCACCAGAGCCAGCTTCAGCTTCAATAGATGGCGAATCTAATGCAGCAGGGGAGGCAGCCGAGGCAAGGGAAGCCACCGAAGCCACCGAAGCCACCGAAGCTATGCCAGCGATTATCCGAGTACGCCCTACCCCCACGCTGCGTCCAGCAGCAGGTATGGTGCTGGCAACCCCAACCCCTAGCCCGCTCATGAACTCGGCACCCATGATTGTCGAGGTGACGATTTCTCCCCAGAGTAGCGGCTCTTGGCTGCGTATTCATACTGACGGCAAAGTCGCTTTTGAGGATGTGATGCGGGCAGGAGAAACTCGCATCTTCCAAGCACGGCAGCAAATATCCATACGAGCAGGTAATCCCACTGTAGTCCATGTCAGCGTCAATGGTATGCCACCAGAAACCCTGGGTACCATACCAGGACAGCCCGCCAATTGGTCTTGGCCCCCCATGTAGACAACCTTGTACTGCATTGGAGCGCGGATAGTCATACAGTCTACAACCGCTTATGGGTACGATTGTGATACAGATACAAGCGCGGTGTGGTGTGGTGTGGTGGAGATTTTTTGCCATATCACACCGCACCATTTTCTCTTGTGGCAAAATAGCAGCGTATTATTGAAATAATGGGAGGAGAAACGAAATACTTATGGCTTCAGAGAGCACATTTGATGTAGTATCAGACTTTGATAGGCAAGAACTGGTCAATGCCGTAGACCAAGCCCGGCGTGATGTAACCACCCGCTATGACCTGAAAGATACCAAGACAACCTTTGATCTAAGCGAACACGAGTTGGTGATTGAGTCAGACAATGAGCTGTCGTTGCGGAGTGTGCGCGAGGTACTAGAAACGAAAGTTCTGCGCCGTAATCTTTCACTCAAAATCCTAGACTATGGCAATGTGGACGAGGTAAGCGGCGGACGGGTTCGACAGGTTGCCACGCTGAAAAAGGGCATCAGTACGGAGATGGCAAAGAAGCTCCAAAAGATGATCCGTGACCAGTTCCCCAAAGTCCAGGCGCGTATTCAGGGTGATGCAGTTCGGGTGGGCAGCAAGAGCAAAGACGATCTCCAAAAAGTGATGGGCTTCTTGCGCGAGCAGCAAGAAGATTTCCCCCTACCTTTGCAGTTCGTCAATTATCGGTAGTGGAAACGAGCGAGCAGGAATAATGAAGTACCACATTGTCACCCTCGGCTGCCCCAAGAACGTTGTAGATAGCGAGGGGATGCAGAGCATCCTTCAAGCCAGCGGACATACGTTGGTGGATGACTACGCATGTGCCGATGTTATCATTGTCAATACCTGCTCGTTTATCAAGCCAGCGCGTGAGGAAACGCTGCTGGTGTTGCGGGAGCTAGGACAACGCAAACGCCCAAGCCAGCGATTGATTGCCGCCGGGTGCATGGCAGAGAGCCATGCGCCCCTTTTGCAAGCTATACCCGGTGTGGATACCACGCTCAGTACCCGCGCATGGACGGATATAGACGCGCTCATACCTGCCAAAAACACCAACGGAGAGCCATTGCAAGCAACGGCTCTACAACCGGATGACCTATCCCAAGAGTCTTCCCCAAAAACCGACTGGCGCAATACCCGTGTAGAACGCATACAACAACAGAGTCCTGCCCCCTCAGCCTACATCAAGATTGCTGATGGGTGCAATTTGCGCTGTGCCTTCTGTAGCATACCGGCTATCAAGGGGGATTTGCGCTCCAAGTCACTGGCAGATGTGGTGTATGAAGCTGAAACGTTGGTGGCGCAAGGAGTGCGCGAGATTGTGCTGGTAGCACAAAACCTCACCGATTATGGCAAGGACCGCGGCGAGCGGGATGGATTGGCAACGCTGTTGGAGACGTTGTGTGCTACGCTGCCGCCAAATATCTGGCTACGACTGATGTATGCCTATCCCCAGGGCATCACCCCCCGTCTCGTGGCGACAATGGCAAACTCGCCCCAAGTATGCGCCTACCTTGATATGCCGCTCCAACATGCTGACCCTGATGTATTGCAACGGATGCACCGCCCAACAGATGGGGAGCAAACACGACAGGTTATTGGGATGCTGCGCGAAGCTATGCCAGCTATAGCCATCCGTTCAACCTTTCTCGTTGGCTTTCCTGGCGAGACCGGCGAATCGTTTCAGCGGTTGCTTGATTTCCTTGAAGAGCTCCAATTTGACTGGGTGGGGGTCTTTCGCTATTCGCGGGAACCGGGGACTCCCTCAGCGGCATATGCAGGACAGGTAAAATCTGCTATTATAGAGCGGCGTTGGCACAGAGTGATGCAACTCCAGCAGCAAATCACGCAGGCGAAACAGAGTCGTTGGCAGGGCAACCAGCTTGATGTATTGATAGAGGGGTATACACCGCTTGATGATGGACGTATGCTGCTCGTTGGGCGTTCGTACCGGGAAGCCCCAGAGGTAGATGGGCAGGTCTTGGTATGGGGCAGTGCTGAGGTAGGCGAGGTGGTGCCAGTGCGTATTATGCAGACCACTGAATATGATATGTGGGGAGAGATAGGAGAGAGGTAGGGAAGGGGTAGGGAAGGGATAGGGAAGGGATAGGATAGCGAATAGGGTACCTATCCCATTGGGGCAACAAGAAGTCCTAGAGCCTAGCGACAAGGTGGGGAGTAGGGGAGAACCCCTTATTCTCCCTTACTCCCCACCACCCAATCTAGCCTGTCCCATTGGTATGTGTGGTGGTACGTGCTTGTATGACCTGCTGCAACCGTTGCAATTCGTCTGGGTCATTCTCAGCCAGGTAATCTACCATATAGTCAACAGCCATATCGCTGTAATCATCCATAAGCCCATCAAGCACTTGGCGTACAACCATACTCACGAAATCCTCTTCGCTGATGGCAGGCGCATACACATAAGCCAACCCTTCGCGGTGGCGATCTAGGACACCTTTTTCCGAAAGTCGCCCCATCGTGGTCATCACTGTGGTATAGGCAATATCGCGGTTTTGCGAGAGCTTGCGATGCACCTTCTTGACTGTGCTGCGCCTGTCTTTCCACAATATCTGCATAATCTCGGTTTCGAGTGGACCGAGAACCTTAACGAGACCATCTTTTGTTGGACTGAACCGGAGTCGCATGTTCAACGGCATGTCGATTCCCCTTTCAAAGCATTACTAAAGTTTTGTTCCTGGTATATATGACATTGCAATGTACTAGATTTAGTGTACTATTTAGCTTCGCAGCCGACAATTCTTTTGTATTACTAGCAGGTTACAGAAGATGACACCAAGATTACGGACGCAATGTGCTAGGATATTCCAGGGAAAGCCGAGGTTATCGTGCTACAGACACTCGTAGAAAAAGTAAAAAATAGTAAACCATACCTGGTTTCTGGGATTTCTTTATAGGCTTGTACGATTTCTCGTAGTACTCTAATTTATAGAACGAAGGAAGAGAGGTTTTTTGCAACAGGTAGCTATGAAAACACAAGATATACGGACGGTTATTCAAGAGGAGATGCGGGCAGCCTTTCCTGAAGCCGAGCAGCGCGTGGCAACGTTTTATGCTATGCAGGAATATCATCTGGGCTGGCGCGATACCGACCTGTCGGTTGCTTCCTTCGACCCCGGCAAGCTGCTTCGCCCACAGGTTGCGTTGCTGGCGTGTCAGATGGTTGGGGGCGACCTAGACCAAGCCTTGCCGCTTGCGGCGGGTATTCAGCTTATCCACGATTTTACCCTTATCCATGATGACATTGAAGATGTCAGCGACACCCGCCGCGGACGGGTGACGGTCTGGCGGCAGTGGGGGTTGGCAAACGGCATCAACGCGGGGGATGGGATGTTTGCCGTAGCGCATCTGGCTTTGTATCGGCTGCGTGATAAGGGGGTCTCTCCAGAAGTTGTGCTGGAGGTAATCCGTCTCTTTGACCAGACCATTCTCACGATATGCGAGGGGCAGTATCTCGACCTGAGCTTTGAGGGCAATCTTGGCATTACCGAAGCTGACTATTTGGCAATGATTAGCCGCAAAACTGCCGCACTCATAGCCGCTGCCACTGGTCTAGGTGGCATTGTGGGTGGGGCAGACCCGTCGAGCGTGGAG
The DNA here is from genome assembly GCA_964410555.1 of uncultured Chloroflexaceae bacterium. GTDB lineage: Bacteria > Chloroflexota > Chloroflexia > Chloroflexales > Chloroflexaceae > JAAUSY01. Next base: position 14,274 of record CAYPHM010000116.1, read on the forward strand.
GCGTTGTTTAGCTTTGGGCAGAGTCTTGGCTTGGCATTCCAGATAGAAGATGATGTCATTGGTATCTGGGGCGACCCGGCGGTCACAGGCAAGCCACGGGCTGCTGATCTCTACCGCCGCAAGGTGAGTTTGCCGGTGGTGTATGCGCTGCAAAATGCAGACCGTCGAGAGGATTTGGCAGCTCTCTATCGGCAGGAGGAGATGAGCGATGACGATGTGCAGCGAGCACTGGCAGTGCTAGAAGAAGCTGGCTCACGCGGCTATAGCGAGGGGGTGGCGGCACACTATCACCGCGAGGCAGTGCAAGCCCTTGAGCGGGTGAAGGTGGGGGAGACGCAGGCGGCACACGAGGCGTTGTCGCGTATCCAGGCTATTGTGGGCAAGCTGTCTGGTCGGCAGGCGTAGGATATGGAGTGTGCGGGGGATATGCAATGGCTCTCTGGGAAATAAATTCGCGCTCCCCTCGCCCCGCGTCCCACCGCGCATCCCCCCATCCCCTAGCCCCTTCCCCCACCGAGGGGAGAAGGGGAACCGCGGCAGGTGTTCCTCCCCCGCTAATCCCCCCATCCCCTAACCCCTTCCCCCACCGAGGGGAGAAGGGGAACCGCGGCAGGTGTTCCTCCCCCGCT
>CAYPHM010000117.1:0-14806 GCA_964410555.1 uncultured Chloroflexaceae bacterium
GGGGGCTGCCCGTTGGGACGCGGGGCTAGGGGATGGGGGCTGCCCGGTGGGACGCGGGGCTAGGGGATGGGGGCTGCCCGGTGGGACGCGGGGTTAGGGGATGGGGGGGAGCGGGTAATAAAATTTTGCCACAATCCTAACCAAAGAATAGTCATAGAGAAACAACATGGTCTCAAATATATGGTACCATGCCCCTATCTCTCAATTCAGGAGAGCGGTTAGCTAACGTAACGTGAGGAGGATACGATGAAGAAAATATCGGTAGCTATTCTAGCAGCAACGGGAATGGTCGGGCAGCGATTCATTCAACTGCTGCACAATCACCCGTGGTTTGAGATTACCGCGCTTATGGCTAGTGAGCGTAGCGCAGGGCGCACCTACCGCGAGGCTTGCCAATGGCGCATTGAGGGCGAGATACCGCCTGGGGTAGCAGATATGCCAGTACTTGGCACAGACCAAGCCATAGATGCCCCGCTGGTCTTCTCCGCGCTCCCAGGTAGTGTAGCAAGGGAACTTGAGGAACGATTAGCAGCAGCAGGGCATATCGTCTGCTCAAACGCTTCAAGCCACCGCCAAGACCCCGATGTTCCCTTGCTCATCCCAGAGGTCAACCCTGACCACCTGAAGCTGATAGATCACCAGCGCAAACAACGCGGCTGGAGTGGGGCTATTGTCACAAACCCCAACTGCACCTCTACTCCCTTTACGATGGCGTTTCGTCCCCTGCTAGACACCTTCGGCATCACAAAGGCTCTGGTGGTGAGTATGCAAGCCCTCTCTGGTGCTGGTTATCCTGGGGTTGCTTCCTATGACACAATGGACAACGTGATACCCTTTATCGGTGGCGAAGAGAGCAAGGTAGAGTGTGAGCCACAAAAAATGCTTGGCACCTTACAAGGCGATCATGTCCAATTTGCTGATTTTTCCATCTCTGCCCAATGCAACCGAGTACCCGTGCTAGAAGGGCATACTATTTGTGTATCCGTTGGGTTAGGCAAGTCTGCCACAGTTGAGGAAGTGGTCGCAACCATGCGCGATTTTCGGGCATTGCCGCAGGAGCTAGGGCTACCTTCTGCCCCCAACCCACCGCTTATTGTGCGTAATGAGGATAACCGCCCCCAACCGCGCCGAGACCGCGACATAGGCGGTGGTATGCCAACCGTGATCGGGCGGGTGCGTCCATGTCCCATCCTGGATATTCGCATGGTGACAATGGCACACAATACCATTCGGGGGGCTGCTGGTGGGTCGGTGCTCAATGCCGAACTGATGGTACAGCAAGGGTATGTGCAATAACATAGAGGAACTTTTTAGCTAGCCTATCCGTCTTTATAACCGTATAAGACATAAGCGAGAGTAACCATAACCCCTCGCATAACCAACAGAATCTACAAAATTTTAGGAGGACGTAATGAACTATCGGAAAATGCTACTTCCAGGAATGATCGCCGGTGCGCTGGTTTTTGCGCTGCTCTTTACCATCACGAGCATGACCAAAAGCACAACAGCCCAAGCCCAACAAAACAACTCGCAACCTAACCGCATGCAACGGATAGTATCTGTCACTGGGCAAGGGGAAGCCAAAGCTGCTCCCAACATGGTGCAGGTGCAAATTGGCGTAGAGACCGAAGACAAGACAGCACAGGCTGCCTTGCAGGAAAACAGCACGAAGACCACCTCGGTTATCTCCAGTATTCTGGAGCTGAATATTGAGGATAAGGATATTCAGACCACCAACTTCTCTATTCACTCGACCTACGATGAAAAAGGGCAGAAAGTCACGGGCTACCGCGTTACCAATACTGTTGCGGTCAAAATCCGTGGGATAGACGAAGACAAAGACAAAGCTGGCAAGTTGCTGGACGAAGTGGTCAAAGTGGGTGCCAATAGTATCTATGGTATCAACTTTGGCATTGAAGACCCCTCAGCCTTGCTTGAAGAGGCCCGGGTAGCCGCAATGGAAAATGCTAAAGAGAAGGCAACACAGCTTGCAGAAGCAGGCGATGCTTCCGTGGGGCAGGTGCTCCAGATTAGCGAAAATTCTGGCTCCATGCCGGTCTTTCGTGAGATTAGTTATGGGCTAGGTGGGGCAGAGATGGCAATGGACCAAGCGGCAGCACCACCTATGCAGGCAGGTGAACAGACCATTACCGCACAGGTGCAAGTGATATTTGAGCTTGAGTAGGCGACAAAATAGCAGGGCAAGGCAAGGTATGGGTTTATAGATGTTGTAGTTGGAGAGCCGTTGCATGCAACAGTTCTCCATAACCTACTTTTGTGAGCCGCTCCTTCCCCCATCGCGGGGGGATGGTTGTAGAGAATGTAGCCACCATGCTACGTCTCTACAACCTAAATTACCAAGCCCCCTTGTCCACCTACACCTTCACGTTCTGTTTGATCTGCTCGTACAACTGAGTCGTTTCTGGCAACGGCTCAATGCCCAAATCATCTTGTAGCGCGTGGATACAGCGGTCATAGCTCCGCAGAGCCTGCGAACGGCTACCACTCCGTGCATACGTCCGTATCAACACCTGGTAGGCTTCCTCATAGCACCGATCCCGCCGCAACACCTGCTCACACATCTGAATGGCATGCTGCATGTCGCCCTTCTCCATAAGCCCCCCGGCAAGTGCCGTTGCTGTTGCCAGATAGCGTGCCAAGAGCCGTTCCCGCTCTTCTATCGTCCATGAGTCATAGAGCGACTCAGCGAGGTAATCCCCCTTGTAGAGATTTACCGCTGTCTGGGCATTTCGCAACACAAACTCCGGGTCGTTCTGGGAGGAAATATTTGTTGTGCGTAGCTCAAACTCATCAACATCAATCCAGCAACCATACGATGGGGCAAAGCTATAGGCTAACCCCTGCCGCCGCACAAAGAAGGGCGCAGTACGGGGGGGACGATATGGCTCCAACGCGGTATTCAGCGCATTGAGCGTCACCTTAAACTGCCGTTCTGCTGCGTCTAGGTCACTGTCGGGCCAAAGCCATGCACAGATTTGCTCCCGCTGTATCCACTGTCCGCGATAGGTCAAGAGCAACTGGAGGAGTTGCCGGGCTTTCTCCCGCTGCCACTCCCGCGAGTGTATCTCGCTTGCCCCACGCCTTACCCGAAAACTGCCAAGCATTTGGATACGCAGGGTATAGCCAGGGTGATAGTCTTCTACCGTTTCATCAGCCGCAACTGTTGGGAACGCCTGCCGCAAGAGTTGTTGGGCATAGGTGGCATAGGCTTCTTGTGAGCGTCCCTTGAGCAGCACCGGGATGAGCATTGCCATATCCCGCGGACCATACAGCGTGGGGGCAGTGAGCAACCCATCGTAGCCATAGGTATGGGCTAAATCCAACAGGTCTGCAATACCCTGTTTGACATCTTCTTTTGGCTCTTCGTGCAGCGAGCGCAATACCCGCCACAATGCTACCACCGCCTGCCCATAGGTGTCTCCCCCACGCACAAACCGCTCACTCGCCGCATCTAGCCACATAGTCGCTCGCGCATCGCTGGCTGCCACCGCCGCCCCGCCAAGTGCCAGCAGAATAAGCGCAGCAATCCACTCATCCCCCGCTGCCTCAGCAATCTGGAGCCCTTCCTGTGCCATCATCTCTGCCTGCACCAAATCGCCGCTATGCCCATGCAATAGGACAAGCCCCATATAGCCCTCAACCTTTGTGCGGGTGACACCAAAGGACTGCACCAGTTCAAGCGACTGCTCATAGTGTTGACGGGCAGCCTCTTCGCCAATCGGGGTAATAACCTGATGGGCATGTCCAACGCGCATATGCGCGATAGCTTCGGTCAACTGCGAGCCGCTCTGGAGAGCTTCAAGCAACCCCCGCATTGCCATAGCAAAAGCACGAGCACCATTGCCGAGCATGGCATAGAGCAACGCCAGTAGTAAGAGCGGTTCACGATGCGCGAGGATAGTAGACCGGGGCGCGTGGTAGTCCTCCTGGTTTTGTAGCCCCAGGGCAGTTTCCAACAGTTGCCGTGACTCGTTTAGCCTACCACTCCGCAGCAGTAATCGGGGGGGCAGCGAAGGCGAGGGAATAAGGGCTTGCCCCTGGGAGTGGAGGGTGATATGACAAACTTCACCTTCATAGACCAGGGTTTCTGCACCGCTCTGCTGTTGGGTTTTTTGGGCAAGCTCTCGCGCTTCCATCTCTAGCTGAAAGGCAATATCTGCCCGCCCACGATTTGCCCAATTTTCCGCCTGGAGCAGCAGAATTTCCGCCCGTGGTACCCAGTGGTCTTCGGGAAGCAAGCCAAGAGCTTGCTCCAGCAGAGCTTCGGCGGGTGCTGGCTGTACCGTATCAAGATAGACCTCGGCACGTCCGCGCAAAGCACGGGCTTGCCCCTCTATATCATCTATCGCCTGAAATGCCATCTCTGACTGTTCATAGATGTGCAAGGCTTGGTCAAACCGTCCCATCTGACGGTAGGCTGCTGCCTTTGCCTCAAGGATTTTTGGTAGGTGTTTCTGTTCCTTTGGTAATCGATCTATCCAGGTAAGCAGAACCATTGCCCGTCCCTGATGGAGCCACGGCGAAGCGACCTGCTGGATCACCTCTGCCGCCTGGGTACTATTACCCATTTCCAAAAGGTGATAGATCATATTTTCCCAGTCATTTTGCTGATAAAAGTAGTCAGCCGCTTGGGCATGAATAAGCGACCAATCATCCAATCGCTGTTTTGCCAGCCGATCTAGGAACATATGAAAGAGGGGTTGATAGCGAAAGTGTCCTGGGCGTTCTGCCTCTAGGAAAAGATTTCGGCGTTGTATCTCCTGATAATGGTCGACAATATGGGCTAGGGCAGGGGTGGCTTGACACAAGGCGAGATCAACCCAGCGTAGCCCTGCCGTCCGCAGCAAAAAGTCTTGCAATGCTGGCGGTTGTTCATCAAACACCTGCTGCGTCAAGTAGTCGTCAAGCAGCGGGTTTATCCGTTCTAGGCAGGAGGTAAGCATCTCGGCACTCTTCGGGTCAAGGGTACTTGCAATATCTGCCCCAACATCCTGTTCACTCGATTCGGGACAGTCGCCGGTATGCCCTGCCAGCATTTGCAACACCAGCGGCAACCCCCGGCACAGGGTCGTTAAGGTCTGGATATCGGCATGGATAGTCCGCTCGTAGAGATCAAAGAGTTCTTGGGTCTCTTGGGGGGTAAACGCCAAGTCGGACTGTTCAAGCTGATAGACTTCGCCACGAGCACGGAGGGTTGGGAGCATGCTCAACGAGGGGTGGTAGCGCATCGCCAACACAAGGTGCAAGCGTTTGGGCTGAATGTTGATAAGCCGCTCTATGATAGTGCGAAGGTGGGGGTGTTGGTCTATGTGGTGGTAATTGTCAAGGACCAAAACCGTTTCTTGTTGGAGCATGGTAGACAGTTCGTTGACTAACAGTTCAAGCACCGCTTGCGGGTAGGGAGATGTGGTATCATCTTCCTGTATACTGGCAGAGATGATGGTATCGCACATCGCATCGTCAGGTAGGATAGATGCCCCACGAAAGGCAGCAACAAGATGGCACAGCAAGGAAATAGGGTCATCGTCCGCAGTCAAGCTACACCAGACAATCGGGGAGGTACAGCGGTGGGCATAGCCGGCAAGGGCGGTAGTTTTGCCACTCCCCGCAGGCGCGGTGAACAGGGAAAGGGGAAAATCTACGATACCAGACAGCAAGGTGTCTACCCGTTGGCGAACCAATAGGCGAGCTTGTTGTCGCGGAGGGTTCAGGCGAGTTTTGATCAATCCCTGCCATGTCGTTAGGTAATGGGGTTGAGTGAACCCGTTTGTAACTGTCTGGTCTACCATTGTATGTTAAGTCAACGTTATATGAAAGGAACACCTCATATGGCAAATATGCACGATCATAAACAATTTACCTCAGCCCAAGACTTCGCAGTAAAGACCGTTCGTGCGTGGAATGAACTTCTAATGATCAGTGCTGATATGGCATTTGACGTTGTGCTGAAAAACTGGAACTACAACCGCAGTTTGCGTAATTCAGCCGATCAAGCTATTGAAGATGCCCTCAGTACCCAACATAAGCTCACAAGCGAGATGATGCAAGTCTGGCAAGGGTACTCGAATAATGTACAAGACATCATAGAGAAAGCGGTAGATGACAAGTAATCCCCGATATATATGAGCGTTAGGTGAGGGGCTATTTCACAAGCAAAGAGCACCTGCACCTTGTTCAGAACTGCGGTTGTGAACGAGATGCTGGTGCTCTCAGGCTTTCTGACCTAGCTTTCTTCAATGGGTACACATGTAATGGCTGCGAACTGCATCTAATTTCCGCAATAGCTTCTATCCTATTCTCTTTGTATTGTACAGTATTTCTAGCATCTTTACGAACGATAAAGCGTATACTGCACGGTTTCTCCCTTTTCTCTACCCTATTCCCCTACATTGGGAAGTAGAGAGCGGGGGAAAGGGCAAATTATCTCACGATTGCCCTTCCCCGTGCGTCTATTGCAGAACGAATGATGTATGCTTGTAGCGGTGGCTAGAGCCGCTCAAAGATGGCAGAAACCCCTTGCCCACCTCCAATACACATGGTCGCCAAACCATAGCGTCCACCGATTCGTTGCAGTTCATACACCGTCTTCACCGCGAGGATAGCCCCGGTTGCGCCGATGGGGTGTCCAAGCGAAATACCGCTGCCGTTCGGGTTGGGGCGGTCTGGGTCTAGCCCTAGCTCACGGATAACCCCTAAGGCTTGGGCAGCGAAGGCTTCGTTGAGTTCGATAAGGTCCATATCGTCAAGCGTCAAGCCCGCTTTTTCCAACGCCTGCTGTGTGGCAGGCACAGGTCCCATCCCCATGATCTTGTGGTCCACGCCTCCGTGTCCATAGGAGACCACCCGTGCCATTGGCTTCAAGCCACGTTTTTCTGCCTCTCCCCGCTCCATCAGCACGACAGCGGCGGCAGCATCGTTGATACCGGACGCATTACCAGCAGTGACTGTCCCATCGGGCTTGAATACCGGTTTGAGTTTTGCCAACCCTTCCAATGAGGCATCACGCCGCACAAACTCATCGGTATCAAAGAGCTTGGTGTCCCGCTTGACCCGTATCTCCACAGGGAGAATTTGATCCTTGAAGAGTCCATCTTCAATAGCTTTTGTGGCGCGTTGGTGGCTAGAAACGGCGAGTTTGTCTTGGTCTTCGCGGCTGATGTTATACTGCTCGGCGATATTCTCTGCCGTAATACCCATGTGGTATTCTTCAAATGGGTCAGACAACGCGCCGACCAGGGCATCAACTACTTTGCCATCCCACATCCGCTGCCCCCAACGCATGCCCGGTAGCCAGTATTGCGAACGGCTCATGCACTCAGCACCGCCGCCAATACCACAGTCACAATCCCCAAGCATAATGCGCTGGATGATGGACACAATACTTTCCATACCGCTACCACACAGTCGATTGATCGTAAAGCCGGGGGTAGTTTCTGGTATACCCGCATTGACTGCGACAACCCGCCCTAGGTAATGATCTTTGGGTTCGGTATGAATAACGTTCCCAAAACCGACGTGCTGCACATCTGCTGGCTCAATGCCTGCCCGCTTGACCGCTTCGGTAATCACGGCAGACCCTAGTTCCGTTGGGGCTTTGTCCTTCAAGCTGCCACCATAGCTCCCAATGGCAGTCCGTACCCCACTCAATACGACAACTTCGCGTGCTCCCATATTCGCAAACCTCCTTGTTATGCTCTTCTATATGTTCCGTACATCTTCGTTACTTCGTGCTTATTCCGGCTGAGGAGCATCCTCAGCTTTTTTTGGGGGTTCCGTCCCCGAATCTGTCTCCGCCTCTGCTTTTCCCTCGTGCTGGCGAGCAGCCCAAGTTTTCATCCATTCCGACTGCGCTTTGACAGTTTCATCAAACATATTGCCCCAAAAGGACATCGCAGCTTTTTGGGCTTGCTCGGTCTGCTCCGTCACGTTAGAAGGGAGCGATGGCATTTTCTTTGCCTTCTCGCACTCATCTAACCGCATACGCAGCAATTCGTTGCGTTCAAGGGCTTCTAGGTAGCGATGACGAGGTACTACGCCCATCGATTTCCACCATTGCTCCACCCAATCACTGAACATTTCCGCTTGGGCGGGGCTGGCGAGGCTGGATGCTGCGGCAGGCATAAAGTTGGTCATCCAGCGCATCATACTGTCCTGCGACATCGTGTTACCACTCAACATCGTTAAGGCATTTTGGGCTTCCGAACTGCCGCTCATGGCTTCTGTCACGAGACGAAACCATGATTCCATCATTTGTTGTCCTAACATAAAACCTTCCCTTCGTTCCAGGTGCTTTTGTTTGCTCAGACACCCTGCCATGTTCCCAGAAATGCTGTCGGTAGTTCAGCCGTTGTTTATCTGTTCATCAGGGCAAACGAGAACTACCGACAACGTTTGGGTGACTTATCCGCGGGCTTTCAGCCAATCTGCAATAGTGGGTGCCAGCCCTTCTTGGGCTTTGCGGCTAACGTACATTCCAATATGCCCAACCGGGAAGGGACTTTCGGTATAATCCTTGCTCCCCACGTACTTCTGTAGAGCCATTGATGATGGTGGCGGGACCAGGTGGTCTTTTTCGGCGTAGACGTTCAAAATGGGCATGGTAATGTTCTTGAGGTCTACTTGGTCGTCACCAATCATGACTTCGCCTTTGATCAGTTTGTTTTCCTGGAAGAAATCGTTGACAAACTGGCGATAGGCTTCACCGGCTTGGTCTGGACTATCAAAAATCCATTCTTCCATTCGTAGGAAGTTGAGCAACTGCGCTTCGTTTTCTACAATGTCAATCATATCAATGTACTTCTGGATCATCAGCGCAAAGGGTTGCAACATGAGAAAGCCGAAGTTCATGAGATCACCAGAGACATTGCCCATCGCGTTGACCATCAGGTCAGCACTCAGGTTTTCTCCCCAGAGGTTAATCAACCCTGGTTTCTTGCCGTCAGCGTGAAAGTCCACTGGTGCAACCATCACGACCAGGTTTTTGATTTTCTCTGGGTGAATAGCGGTATAGCAGAGGCTCATAGACCCACCCTGACAGATGCCAAGCAGGTTTATCTGGTCTAGCCCATGTTGCTCACGGATGTAGTCTACACAGTTGTCAATGTAGCTGTTGATATAGTCGTCTAGGGTCAGCCAACGGTCCGCTCGTGAGGGGTAGCCCCAGTCAATGAGGTAGACATCCATACCGAGGTTGACGAGGTTACGGATGAGCGAGCGGTTTTCTTGCAGGTCTGCTACCGCCGGGCGATTGACCAGCGCGTAGCTGATGAGGACCGGGACTTTGAACAGGCTTTTTTCCTCAACCTGCGGGGTATAGCGGTAGAGGGTGAGTTTATCTTCTTGGTAGACCGCTTCTTTGGGTGCAGTACCGACCTTCACATCGTCATGCGTAAGATTGCCCAGGGTCTCAATCCCCTTGATCATCTTGTCGTTCAATTCTGCCATTTCGCGGGCAGCAGATTCCGGGCTTATCTGTATTGGCATTGCTGGCATAGTCTCTCTCCTTTCTCAAGACTAATTAGCGGGTGTTTCTGGTGTATTCGGGGTACTTGCCGTCTTTGGAGCATCAGCCGGTTTTTTGGCAGGTTCGGCGGCTGGTTTCTTTGCTGGAGTAGCAGCTTTTTTCGCCGTATTCCCCAGCGCCTTTTTCAGCATCTTGACTTCCTTACGAAGTTCATAGATGTTGCGATGGGCTTCGTCCATCTCGCTGCGGGTGGGAATGTAGCTGTACTTCATGATCTCTTCAAAGACCTTCTGCTCCTCAATGCGGTATTCCATATAGGTCGAGAGGAATTTCCCCTGGACTTCGGAATAACGCTCAGAACGGAAGACTTTATCAAAGCTCTTGTCTGCTGCGGTAGTCCACAGACGGATGAGGTCGCGGATACTCTCTATGGGTTGCTCTTTTTCAGCCCGGTTCATCATCTCGCGCAAGACCTGCTCCATCACGCCCGACCAGCCATCTGCCATGAGCATCTGGTACTCGTCCATCGCTTGGCGGGCTTTCTCCCATGCTTGGTAAGCTCTGGAGAACTTCTCTTCAAGCTCACGGGTAAAGCCTACGCCGGGAGAACCAATCATGCGCCCGGTAGTCTGGTGGTAAGTATCCCAAAACATGCGCGTCAAGTCCATAATGTCTGCGCCACCATTTTGGCTCATCATAGCTGCGCCCATCATACCGGGGGCTTGCTGCATCGGGTTCATCCAGGGCAGCATCGCGGATTGCATTGCCTGCATGGAGTTAGTCCAGAGGGTAGATGTCCCCTGGGCTGCCTGCATCATCTGGGCAGGGTCAACCATCTGCTTGCGGAAACTCTCCATGTAGTCGCTGACCACCTTTTCCCAATCCTCGCCTGCGTCTAGGCGGGGCATCATGACGTTCCATGCTTTGGTGGTCATCTCCAGAAAACGCATCATGGTAGACTGGCTGGAAACAAACTGGCGGGAGAGATTTTGGGCTGCTGGCTCCATATTGGAGTTGACCGTTTCCAGCCATTTGGAAGCCATCGTTTGCCACTGATCATACATTCCAAAGCCGGCGAAGGCATTGGGGTTTGCCATGTTCTGTGACATCTCATACCAGTTTTCCCACATCTTTTTCTGGGCTTCAGTCCAGACTTTCATCATCGAATCAGCCTGATCGCTCCAGGTCATCGCCTATCCTCCTCTTTTACTAGATAGCTAAACATACGATATATCCTTATATCCTATCCTTTGGTAGTGGGGGTCTCCTGTTGGGTATCTGCTGAGATGTTGTGGGTAGCGTACCCCTTTGTCTTGATTGGTTTGGTTGATTGAAGAAGACCCCCAAATTGCTCAGGTTAGGGTTCTGGCTCCACTTCCTACATTCGCATAAATCCACCATTGACGGCTATAACTTGCCCGGTGATAAAGCTGGACTCATCCGATGCGAGGAAGAGGTAGGTATTGGCTATATCTTCGGGTTGTCCCATCCGCCGCATTGGGGTTTTGCTCTTGATGTCTTCTAGGACCTTTTCTGGCACGGTTTCCAACATGGGGGTCATGGTGAAACCGGGGGCTACTGCGTTGACGCGCACCCCTTTGGGACCAAGCTCAATAGACCAAGTGTAGGTCATCGCAATTACCCCGCCTTTGGTGGCGGCATAGTTGCTCTGCCCAAAGTTCCCGTAGAGACCGACAATAGAGCTGGCGTTCATTATAGAACCGCTGCCCTGCTCGACCATCACCGAAGAAACGGCTTTGCCACACAGCCACACGCCTTTGAGGTTGACGTTGATTACGGCATCCCACTGATCCTCGGTCATTTTCTGCAAACGAGAATCTTTGGTGATGCCAGCGTTGTTGACCAGCGCATCAATCCGTCCGCCGCCCCATGCTTTGACGGCTGCGACCATTGCCTCTACAGATTCTGCGTTAGCAACGTTGACAGACACGGCTAATGCCTGCCCCCCAGCGGCTTTGATTTCTTCGGCGACCTTACCAGCGGCATCTTCGTTCATATCGGCAACGGCGACTTTTGCCCCTTCGCGGGCAAACGTCATAGCGGTTTCTCGTCCGATACCCTGTGCGCCACCAGTTACGATTGCTACTTTGTCCTGTAATCTCACTGTTGTTAGCTCCTTTGCTGTTTCAATTAAAACCAAACCTCATTCTGTAACGTTTAGCGAAACGCTACCACGTCCTATTATAGCAGCATTTTGCAACTAAGGCTGTTTACCGCATTAAGGACGCAAAAGACCGCCACTTACCTCGATAACCTGCCCGGTGATAAAACTGGATTCATCCGATGCTAGGAAAAGGTAGGTATTGGCTATATCTTCGGGTACGCCTAGCCGCCGCATAGGGGTAACGACCTTGAGATGGTCTTCTACCCGCTTCAGCAGCCGCTCGGTCATGGGGGTAACAATAAAGCCAGGAGCGATGGCATTCACACGGATGCCCTTTGGTCCTAGCTCAATAGCCCAGGTATAGGTCATAGAGATGACCCCGCCCTTTGTCGCAGAGTAGTTACTCTGCCCGGCATTGCCATAGAGACCAACCACGGAACTGGCGTTGATGATAGAACCGCTACCTTGCTCGACCATGACGGAAGAAACGGCTCTGCCACAGAGCCACACCCCTTTGAGATTGACGTTGATAACGGCATCCCACTGCTCTTCGCGCATTTTTCGCAGGGTTGCATCCTTGATGATGCCGGCATTGTTGACCAAGACATCTATCCGTCCGCCGCCCCATTGTTGCGTTTGGGCAACCATAGCTTCAACGGAATCTGCTTGGGAAACATCTACTTTCACTGCTAGGGCATCACCTGTCCCTGCCTGCTTGATTTCATCAACAACCTGTTGCGAGGCTTCCTCGTTCATATCTGCAACGATGACTTTTGCCCCTTCACGCGCAAAGGTCAAGGCGGTGGTACGACCAATACCCTGCCCCCCACCAGTAATAATTGCTACTTTATCCTGCAACCGCATGCTGTGATCAATCCTTCGTAGTATTCAAAATAATGATCTTCTTTGGAGTACCAATACTCCAAACGACACCCTGCCTATAGTACCACAGCTTTTGCTTGTGGTATAGGCAGGGGTACGTCCTATCAAGTGCATGACCCTGGGTTGGTAAGTATTCAAGATTCTGCGGGAGAATCTGGCTCTGTATCCGCCGCTTCTTTTTCCTTTGCGGAGGTCGTTTTGCGCGTCGTCTTTCTGGTACTTGTCGTCTTGCGCGTGCGGGGCTTTGGTGTCATGGTTTGGAGTTTGTCTTGCACCGTCTGGAGAGCTTCAAGCACCTGTGCCGTCTTGTCGTCTAGCGCATTGATACGGCTTTCAATTTGAGCAATTTCGGCTGTTGAGTCTTCGTCAGTGGTTGGGGTTGGCGGGGGTGCAGGGGGCTGTTGGGCATGTTGCTGCATTAGCGTATGTAGCTGACTGATACTTTGCTCTATCCCTTGCACCCGCTGGTCTAGGTCGGTTATCTTGTTCGTCTGGCTAGATGCCGTTTCGTTGGTTTGGTTGAGATGATTCTGGAGCAATGTCGTCAACTCTGTGGAGTTGGTTTCTAGTCGGTTGAGCCGCTCTTGGCTATGTTGCTGGTGCTGTTTTTGCTCATCCGTGGGCTGCGGTGGTTGGGCAATGAGCGATGCGTGTTGGTCAAGTTTTTGGCTAATTTCTTGTGTTCGCTGCTCCAACGCGCTCACTTGACGGCTAAGTTCGCTGCTTCTCTCTTGGTTTTGGTCTAAAAGCGTATCAAACCGCTGTTTAAGAAATTGCAACATGTCAATGGTCAAATCGGCACGTTTGACTATATCTTGGGTGGCTTCTGCCGCTTCGGGCTTTTCGCCCACAAGAGCCGTAAGGGTTGCCTTTTGCTCTTCGAGCAGGCGGATGAGTTGGTCCGTTTTGGTGTCCAATTCTTGCGTATGCGATTCCAACTGTTCTATGCCTGCGGTATAGGTGTTGGATGCAGTGCGGGTTTGGGTCTGCTGCCCTTGCAGCATAGCAACCAGTTGGTCAAGCTGTCCAGACAAGGAGTTTAGCCGTATCTCAGTAGTAATCATCCGTTGTTCTAACCGGGCTATTTCATCCCGTGAGGGCATGTTCATATTGGAAAGCCAGATTGCCATATACTGATCCAATACCTTGCGGAAGGGGGCAGAAGTCGAGATATAGGTGTCTAAGAAGTTTCGCATTGATTCGGCGTAGGCATCGGTATTGACAAGAGCTGCCATTCCTTGTGACCATGCGTCCAGATTGGCTTCTTGAAATGATCGCCAAATGGCAAGGGGGGTAATAAAATTGGGGTCGCTTTTTTCTGTCATAGTGGCGCATCTCCCTTTATACTGTAGCGGTGGTTCTGTGTACGCACAGGGTACTCTTCTATTATAGCACTTCTCTGCTAGACTCTTGTACTAATTTGATCTTGATAGGACAAAAAACCTGGGCAATAGCAACGTCTATGCGAATCCCCATCCCCTTGCCCCGCGTCCCATCGCGCCCATCCCCCATCCCCTTGCCCCGCGTCCCACCGCGGGGAGAAGGGGAACGCACACCGGGCGCACCGCCGTGCGCCGCTACGGGTTGTTCGCGTCAAGGTCTAGGTCATCTTTCACAAGCTGCTCCATCGTGACCCCAAACACATCGGCTATATTGGACAATAGTTCAGCCCCTGGCTTACGTTTTCCACTTTCTAAATGGCTAATGTGAAAACGGGTAATATCCAGCTTTTCGGCAAGCTCTTTTTGCGACATACCATACTGCTTTCGGAGCAGTTGAAGTTTGGTAGGGAACCGTTCAAACATGAGAAACTCTTGACAAAAATATTTCTAGCCCCCCGCACTAACAGGTTGGTAGCAGTAGTGCGGAGGACGTTCAAGTGCAGGGGGAAACCCCTACAATGTCTATGATACCCGATTTTCGTAATCGTGTGCAAGATGAAAGGAGCCTTTGTATGGGCATGGATTCGGTGATAGACCTCAAGCTCAAATGGCAACATGAGAAGCTGACGGCGGAGCAGATGATAGGGCAGTTATTACAGCATATCGAGGCAGTGTACGAGAAACAGCGCGAGTTGGGACGGGAGAATAGGCAACTTACGAAGCAAGTGGCAGCGTTGGATGCACGTATGGTACGGTATGCCAGTCGTAAAGGACACGCGAATGAAGTGAGGGAGAGTCAAGAAACGAACTGACCCCTTGCCCCGCGTCCCACCGCGCCCCCCCATCCCCTAGCCCCTTCCCCCACCGCGGGGAGAAGGGGAACCGTGCAGGTGGCGGCTCCCCCTCGCCCTTTATGGGAGAGGGGGCAGGGGG
>CAYPHM010000118.1:0-14744 GCA_964410555.1 uncultured Chloroflexaceae bacterium
TTCCCCTTCTCCCGCGTAGTGGGGGAAGGGGCTAGGGGATGGGGGAACACAACCCTCTCCCCCCTGCCCCCTCTCCCATCCCAGGGCGAGGGGGAGTCGCCCCCTGCGGTGGTTCCCCTTCTCCCGCGTAGTGGGGGAAGGGGCTAGGGGATGGGGGGGGCTGTCCGAAGGGGGAAGGGCAGGGGATGGGGAAAAATATCTGCCCCCTCCCTTTTAGTAGCAGGTACTTACTGCCTAGCCACTTGTGTCATAAGCGTAGCTGTCTCGCTGACCCGCCAACAGGCAGCAAAGTGTTGCTCGCCATAGTCTACCAATGCTGGCTCCTCCTCACGGCACTGGGCAATGACCAGTGGGCAGCGTGGATGAAAGCGACACCCTGACGGCGGATTGGTCGGGTCAGACACCTCACCTTGCAATACGATGCGCTGGCGTTGACGCTCAATGTCTGGGTCGGGGATGGGCACAGCCGAGAGCAACGCATAGGTATAGGGGTGCAATGGCTGCCGATATAAGCGAGTACTATCGGTTAGCTCCACAATCTTGCCCAAGTACATCACCGCAACCCGGTTGCTCATATGCTTCACCACACTGAGGTCATGGGCAATGAACAGGTAGGTTAACCCAAACTGCATTTGCAACCGTTCAAGCAAGTTGACAATCTGAGCTTGGATGCTCACATCTAGCGCACTGATTGGCTCATCACAGACGACAAAGGCTGGCTCCACAGCCAATGCTCGCGCTATCCCCACCCGCTGCCGTTGCCCACCGCTAAACTCGTGTGGATACCGGCGAGCATAGGCAGGGTTTAACCCAACCAGTTCAAGCAGTTCTTCAACTCGTTTGCGAACAGCCCTATTTCCCTGGCGCAGCCGATGAATACGCACTGGTTCAGCTAAGGTGTCGCCTATCGTCTTGCGGGGGTTCAGACTGGCATAGGGGTCTTGAAAGATCATCTGGATAGTGCGGCGCATATGGCGCAGGGCGGCTCCACGCAGCCCGGCGAGGTCTTGCCCCCAAAGCAACACCCGCCCGGCTGTGGGGCGATACAATTGCAAAATAGCCCGTCCAGCCGTGCTTTTGCCACAACCACTCTCCCCCACCAACCCTAGTGTTTCGCCGGGTTGTATGGCAAAGCTAATCCCATCAACTGCTCGCACAACGCCATTGCTTCGTCGTAGGATACCGCTGGTTAGGGGGAAGTGTACCACGAGGTCTTGCACCTCAAGGAGCGGTTGTTCGGGCATAGTCGTGCTTATCTTCCCACCACAGATTGTGGTATTGGGGTGTCCATGGTTATATCAAAGAGACAGGCAGCATAGTGCTGGTCTGCCACTTCGCGCAAGGGTGGAATAGTCTGTCGGCAAACATCCTGTGCATAGTCGCAGCGGTCATAGAATGGGCATGCATTTGGGATATGGAGCAGACTAGGTGGGTCGCCACGGATAGGCACAAGCCGATGGCTCTGGTCAGTATCCAAACGCGGCAGCGAACGAAGCAAGCCAAGCGTGTAGGGCATCCGGGGGTTGTGAAAGATGGCATCGGTATAGCCCGCCTCCACAATGCGCCCGGCGTACATGACATACAGCCGGTCTGTCATGCCCGCTACCACGCCAAGATCATGGGTAATAATCAGGATAGCCGTTTGCAGTTCTCGTTTTAGCCGATTGATCAGGTCAAATATCTGGGCTTGGATAGTCACGTCAAGCGCAGTAGTTGGTTCATCAGCAATGAGCAACTCTGGATTGCAGGAAATTGCCATCGCAATCATGACCCGCTGGCGCATACCGCCGCTCAATTGGTGGGGGTAGTGGGAGATACGATTTGCTGCATCGGGGATGCCAACCATTTGCAACAACGCGATTGCCCGTTGGTGTGCCTGTTTGCGCGTGAGGTTGAGGTGCAGTTCTAGCGTCTCGGTGATTTGTCGCCCAATAGTCAGCACGGGGTTGAGCGAAGTCATTGGGTCTTGAAAGATCATCGCTATGCGATTGCCCCGAATGGATCGCATATCCCGCTCGCTCAATGCCAGCACATCGGTGCCGTCAAACCAGATATGTCCACCAGCGATACTACCAGGTGGTTGTGGTACGAGCCGCATAAGAGATAATGCTGTCACGCTCTTACCACAACCACTCTCTCCAACAATGCCGACTGTTTCGCCACGCTCCAAAATAACCGATACCCCCTGCACCGCTTGTACTACGCCATCACGGGTAGCAAAGTGGGTCTGGAGTTGATCTACGTGCAGCAGCGGCACTGAACGTTTCCCTAGCTATACCGGATGTCGGAAGCATCCCCCACGTTGAGGTCTTGGAAGGTGCCTTCAACATACGCATCAGCCCCTATCAAGCTGTTATGGAGCGTGACGGTCTGGATATGTGCGCCGGCGTTGATGATAGAGTCGCGTATGCGGGAATCGCGTACCGTTGCGCCTGCTGCCACCGAGACATAGGGTCCAATAACGGAATTTTCAATGAGCGCATTATCGGCTATGTAGACCGGTGGGATAACAACAGATTGGCTCAGGTTGCCCACGTAGCTTCGCCCATTCTGGAGCAGGTAACGGTTGGTGTCGAGTAGCGCAGCCGGGGTACCACAGTCTTTCCAGACTGTGACCTGCTCAGTTTTGAACCGTTCGCCGTTGTTAATCATCACTTGCAGTGCGTCTGCAAGGTAGAACTCGTCTTTAGTCTGGATATTGTTTTCGATGATGTGATCAATAGCAGCAAAGAGCTTTTCGGCTTCTGGTATATAGTAGACCCCAATAACCGCTAAGTTAGAAACGGGTTTATCGGGCTTTTCTATCAGCTTGGTAATATATCCTTCGTCATTGAGCACTGTTACCCCAAAGCGGCGTGGGTCGTCTACCTCTTGGACAAAGATTACGCCTTCATCCGTAGGCCGGTTGAGGCGGGAGAGGTCGGCATGGAAGATACCATCACCAAAAACAATCAGCACCGGACCGCTGACCACTTCACGGGTGAGGTGGATAGCGTGGGCTTGTCCGCGGAGTTCGGTTTGCTCAATAAAGCGGGTCTGGTAGTTGTAATTATTCTTGACATAGGTTTCTACTTGGTTGCCCAGGTAGCCTGTGACAAATACCAGTTCATCAATCGCCAATGGGTGCAGACTATCCAGCACATGGGCAAGCATTGGCTTGCCGGCAACATTGACAAGGGGTTTGGGTTTGCTAAAGGTATGAGGGCGTAGGCGTGTTCCTAGCCCTGCGGTAAGAACTAAAACTTGCATGACCTATCCTTGCGCTAGGTAGATTAACGAGACAAAAACCGCTGACGAAAAGGCCCCTTTGTCAGCGTTCCTCTTGCGGGGGGAAATGCTGTCACGAGTACTCTTTCGTCAGCGGTGGAGATTAAAATGAGCAGGTGCCATCGCCGCAGCCACACATCCCCGTGCTGCAACTCCCACCATAGCCCATATCAGCAGCAGAAAAAGAACTTCCGCCATCTTTAACAGTGGAAGCAAACAGCGAGAGTTTTCGCTGGACTTTTGGGCTACCACAGCTTGAGCAAACAACATCGGAATCATCTTGGCTCATGCTTCGCAACAGGTCAAAATTGGTACCACATGCTTTACATTCATACTCATACATGGCCATTTGTCATCTTCTCCTTCTAAGACCTACTGGTCTGGATTTGTTATGTTCATTACCACAAAGAAATGAAAAATCATACCTTTCCTCATGGTAAGATGCACAGGTGAGGTAAAAGGTTTCATCTTGGCTACTTAAGATTTCGTGCTGCTGTCACCAGCATGCTGGCGCATGAATTATACCACGATCTTGTATCTTGGGGGACGTTGGGGTAGGGGAGATTGTTGCCCCCAAGGGGGTGGGGGGCAACAACCCGCTCCCCCCTGCCCCCGCTCCGCTACATGGGGGAGCGGGTAGTATTGCCATCGTTGCTTTGATTTGTAGAACTATTGCGATAACCTTTACTCCTCCTTTTGCACTATAGCCTGGAGATCCCGCTCCTTCATTTGGGTACAGTGTTCTTCGGTGGGAAATTCCCCCTCTTGAACATCAGTGACATACTGCTCAAGCGCATGCTGTATGGTATCTGCCAGCGTTGCATAGCGGCGGGTATGGCGTGGCACAAAGTCGTTGAACAAGCCCAGGAGATCATGCCACACCTGCACCTGACCATCACAGTTGGGACCTGCCCCAATCCCTATCGTGGGGATGGTCAACCGCCGGGTTATCTCGGCGGCTAGTTGCATCGGCACAAGCTCCAACACCACCGCAAAAGCCCCCGCTTGCTCCAGTGCCAGCGCATCCTGGATGAGTCTATTGGCATCATCTGCCTGTTTGCCCTGCACCCGCTGCCCTATCTGATTCACCGATTGCGGGGTGTAGCCGAGGTGTCCCATCACGGGTATGCCTAGCGCAACCAACCGCTGCACTATTGGCACAACCGGCATACCACCTTCGAGCTTGACCACCTGCGCCCCGCCTTCTCGCAGGAAACGTCCGGCGTTTTGTATCGCCTGGTGTTCGTTGGTGTAGGTGAGGAAAGGGAGATCGGCTATGATAAGCGCGTTTTGGCTGCCCCGCACGACGGCGCGAGTGTGGTAGAGCATCTCGTCAAGCGTAACGGGGACAGTCGAGGAGTTCCCCTGGAAGACAACCCCTAGCGAGTCGCCGACGAGCATCATAGGGATGCCAGCCCGGTCTGCTATTTGGGCAGAGGTATAGTCGTAGGCAGTGACGACGGGGATCGGGGTACCCTGTCGTTTCATTCTTTGTATGTCTCGTATGGTAGTACGCATAGGCTTCTTTCTATTGTTCTCTCCATTCACAGATAATAGAGAAATACACTTCTTACCCCAAGTATTTCTGTGCCGTTATCTTCAGTCGATCTGCATATTGGTAGATACTGTCTACATCATCAATCGGGAGTTTGTCCTCTTTCTCGCCATCAAACATCCCCAAGTATTTTTGGGAACGATTGAACCACAAACGACATATTGGCTTGCGGTTATTGTCATCAAGCAGAATCCCACAATAGGTTTGCATATCACGCATAGTAATGCGCTTGACATCGAGATTCTCGCGCAAGATAGCCCGCACAATGTGGTAGCCGTCTTGCTCTTCTTGTGTGGTGACTATTTTGGGCTTTTCCTCAATGTGTGGGGGGTCATCTGCTGGTGCTTCTGGCGCTTCTTCCGTTGTAGTCAGTATGGGTTCTTCACTATTGCCCATTGCCGATTTGAGCCTGCTACTAATCTGGTCATTGATGTATTGACGAAAGGCTTTTTGTACTAGTGGTCTAAACTGTTCCATGACAGACGGCATCATTCTGCCAGTATACACCTGAGCAGCAAAGTGTTTGACAAACTCATCAGTAGGAGTCTGCATTTCAACGCTTACAATACGCTTGATTTCATAGGTATATTTGAGCTCGCTGGCAGTGGTAAGAATATTGCCTACATCAAAGACTGTTTTACAGAATTTCCTTAGCTCATCAACCTCACGCTCAGTAAAATCAAGCAAATTGAACTCAAAGAAGGGTTTATCGTCCATGAGATTTGGGGCTACTAGGTCTGTGTAGAACCGATAGATGATCCCATTGGTCAATATGGCAAAACGTGCCTTCGTGACGTGGAAATAGCGATGGAGTTGTGATGCTTGCACGTCTCCCAGGTTGACTTCATGGTGTTTACATTCAAATAGCAGAATAGGCTCGCCATCTTTCAAGATAGCATAATCTACCTTTTCTCCCTTTTTGGTGCCAATATCGGCAGTGTATTCTGGGGTTACTTCTGTGGGGTCAAAGACGTTGTAGCCAAGCGCGGCGATAAAGGGGAGAATAACCGAGGTTTTTGTCGCTTCTTCCGTCTGGATGTGCTCTAGTTGCTTTGGGATACGGGTAGCTATATCACGTATTTGGTTCAAGAAATCCATTGTTGCTTCCTTTCATTAGTAAAGCAAGAATATACCTTATGGAGATAGATTATACCACACCGGCATACTACAGACGGTATGATTTGCTTGGGGAGAAACCCGGTTTGGGGAAACAGCCAATCCCCTTGACACCATCCCCATTCCTTATTACCATTGGCTACATGTGTGAAATTTTCACAGAAACGGCAGGTAAGGAAACAAAACCAGATGCTTATTGATTTTCAAGTTGGCAACTTTCGGGTATTCCAGAATCCCATTACCTTGAGTATGGAAGCTGCCCCCATTGGGTCACGCGATCCTCGCCTCAACGAGCACAACCTCTTTACGATAAACAAACAGCTGCGGTTGTTGAAAAGTGCTGCTATCTATGGGGCTAATGCCAGTGGCAAAAGTAATCTTGGTACTGCATTTCAGTTTGTCAAAAAATTTGTACTAGAGTCTTCAAAAGAGAGTCAATCTGGCGAGCCTATTCCGATTGAGCCATTTCGCCTAAGTGATGAAACCTACAATAAACCCTCGTTCTTTGAAATGACTTTTATTGCTGAAGGGACTCACTACCGGTATGGGTTTGAAGTCGACCAGCACAAGGTGCATGCTGAATGGCTGTTTCATATTCCCCGAAGCCGTGAAAGTTGCCTTTTTGAGCGCCAAGAGCAAGAGATAACCTTATCAGGGGTCTTCAAAGAGGGGAAGGGGCTAGAGGAAAAAACGCGCCCCAATGCCCTGTTTTTGTCCGTTGCCGCCCAATTCAATGGTACCATTGCCCAGCGTATTATTGCCTGGTTTCGCAACCTCAACATCATCTCTGGTCTTGAGGATACTTCCTTTATGGGGTATACGCTGCATTGCCTGAAAAACAACGAAAACCGGGAGGCTATTCTTCACCTGATCAAAACGCTAGATACCGGCATTAGTGATGTTGAAGTGGAAACAACCCAAATATCGCTAGATACCCTGCCAGCAGACCTTCCAGAATCAATCAAGAAAGAACTGCTCAAAAATGAATCGCTCAAGGATATAGAAGCAATGCGTGCTGCTACTCTGCACCAACGGTATAGCAGTGAAGGTCTCCCAACAACCCAAGAACGATTTACCCTTGCTGACCACGAATCTGAAGGGACACAAAAGTTGGTAGCGTTTGCCGGTCCCCTTATGGACACGCTAAAGCATGGGCGCATATTGCTGGTTGATGAGTTTGACGCACGGTTTCACCCACTCATTACTCGCCACCTGATTATGCTGTTTCACTCGCCTAGTATGAACCCCCACAATGCCCAACTTATCTTTATGACTCACGACACCAACCTGCTTGACCGCCATCTTTTTCGTCGTGATCAGGTGTGGTTTATGGAGAAAAACCGGCGTGGTGCTGCTACCCTCTACTCATTAGCAGAGTTCAAAGTTCGCAATGATGCCTCATTTGAGAAAGATTATATCCGTGGCAAGTATGGAGCTATCCCGTTTATTGGCAATGTTGAGCAGTTGCCTGGAGTAGCAGATAGTGGCTAAATCACGCAAAACCCAACGCCGCCACCACCGACGGTCAGGGCGCACAGTGAATGTCCGAGATGTGCGTCAAAGTTTTCTCATTGTGTGTGAAGGAGAAAAGACCGAGCCATACTATTTCCAAAGTTTTGACGTTATCAATACCGTTGTGAAAGTTGTTGGAGCAGGGTGTGACCCATACTGTGTAGTCGAGAAGGCTTTAGAAAACAAAAAGCATGCTGAAGAGCCTTACGATCAAGTGTGGGTAGTGTTTGACCGTGATACCTTTCCACCTGAACGCTTTAACAAGGCTTTAGCTCTTGCCAAAAATAACGATATTCAAGTAGCCTACTCTAATGAAGCCTTTGAACTCTGGTATGTTCTACACTTTGAGTATCTCCATACAGGTATCTCTCGGCAAGATTACATCAAAAAACTCAGTCAGCATCTTGGCAATACCTATACCAAAAATACCAAAGCTCTGTATGATTATCTTCTACCACAACAACAGCAGGGGATACGCAACGCCGAGAAACTGTTGCAAAGCTACAAACCGCCTTGTCCAGAACATGACAACCCTTCTACGACAGTCCATCTTTTGGTTAAGCAGTTGAATCGCTTTTTGCGGGGGCAATAGGCTATTGCCCCCAACCCCCCGCCCTGGCATGGGAGCGGGGGCAGGGGGAGAGGGTCGCTTCCCCCCATCCCCTACCCCCTTCCCCCACCGAGGGGAGAAGGGGAACGCGCTCCGGGCAGCCCCCATCCCCTACCCCCTTCCCCCACCGAGGGGAGAAGGGGAACCGCGGCAGGTGTTCCCCCCCTCGCCCTATGGGAGAGGGGGCAGGGGGGAGAAGGTGTCACCCTATGGGACGAGGGGACGCGGGGCAGCGGGTTGTTGTGAACCCCTCTTGCACCATCCCTAGCAAGGTGCTACAATCATCCCCATTATACTATTGAGCTTTTACCCTTCACAAAACCACAGAAGGAGTCTTCAATGACGAAACATCGAAACCGTGTCCTATCTTTCATAATCTTTGCCATGTTGCTAGTCTCGCTGGCATGGTCGCCACAACCAGCACCCATCCAAGCACAAACCCATCCCATACCACAGCGTTGGATTGTCCAACTAGCTGACCCACCACTGGCTCAGGCACCGCATATCTCCACTGACTACGCCATCATGTCTGACCAGCCAACATCCACTGGCAACCGCCTTGAACTGGAGAGTACCGCTGCCCGTGAATATCGAACCCATCTCCAGACGCAACAAGCACAAGTCTTTTCTGCTATCCAGCGCAGTTTTGCCAATGCAGAGATGCACCGCAACTACCAAGTTATCTTCAATGGCTTGTCTGTAGCCCTACCGGGCGTAGACAACGCCACCGCCGCCGCTCGCCTACAAACTGTCCCTGGTGTTGCTGCGGTCTACCAAGAACACGTCCATGAAATCAACATGTACAGCAGTCTCCCAACGATGAACACCGCTGCCCTTTGGAATGACCCAACGATTGGGGGGCAACCAAACGCTGGTGCAGGCATCAAGATTGCCGTCATAGACACTGGCATCCGCCAAGACCATACCATGTTCAATCCCGAAGGCTATAGCTACCCACCCGACTTCCCGAAGGGCGAGACAGACTATACCACGCCCAAAGTCATCTCGGCACGGGCATACTTCCGTCCCGATATTCCCCCCTTGTCTGGTAGCGAAATGCCCCAACCAGGACCACACGATGATAGCCACGGTACCCACGTTGCGGGAACCGCCGCTGGCAATGCGAATACTGAGGCAGAAGTTTTTGGCATCAAGCAGACCATCTCCGGGGTTGCTCCCCGTGCCTACCTGATGAATTACAAAGCCTTCTATGGCAACGACTCCATCTTCTCTGGTATGGCATTTGAGACCGAACTGCTCGCCGCGATGGAAGATGCGGTAGCAGACGGTGCCGATGTCATGAGCAACAGTTGGGGGTCACGCGCCAATATCCAAGCCCGCGCCTACCCCATTGCCATAGCCGCCAATGCTGCCGCCGATGCAGGCGTGGTTGTTGTCTTCTCGGTGGGCAATGATGGTCCTAGCAGTGGCACCGCCGACTCCAGCGACATCACCAACAAGCTCATCATGACTGGTGCCAGCACAAGCAACAGCACCATTGCTGCTGGCTTTGTTGATGTGGTAGCACCAGAAGGTGTGCCAGAAACGATGGTCGCCTTGCCCTTTGGGGGCGCAGACTTTGGCGCACCCATTATGGATACGGTCTTAGGTCCTGCCCCCTATACCCCTGTTGAAACGCTTGGCGGTGATACCATTGGTTGTGAGGAACACCCCGAAGGGTCACTAACCGGCAAAATTGCCCTGGTAGAACGGGGGGTCTGCCACTTTAGCGTCAAGGTCTACTATGCTCAACAAGCCGGCGCACAGGCTGTTATCGTCTACAACTCTGCCGAGGGCGGAGATACCATCCTCACGATGGGCGGGGGCGATTTCGCCAGCCAAGTGGTAATACCTTCGGTGTTTATTGAGTACACAGGCGGCGCAGCTATGCGCGATTGGTACGCGCAGCATGGCGAAGCAGCCCAGGTGAAGATTGACCCACAACCCCGGATTATAGACCTCACCCCCGATGTGCTGGCTTCGTTCAGTTCACGCGGTCCTACCTTCCAGGGCGAACTCAAGCCAGATGTAGTTGCCCCCGGCGTGAATATCCTGTCGGCAGGCTATGCCCAAGCTATGGGCAATCAAAAGCATCTTGGCTTTGGGCTATCTACCGGGACGAGCATGTCTGCTCCACACGTTTCTGGCGCAGTTGCTTTGCTGCTCCAAGCCCACCCGGAATGGTCGCCGCTTGACGTGAAATCGGCACTGATGGCAACTGCCAACCCCAACGTGTGGAAGGACGTAGACCGCACCGAGTTGGCAAGTGTGCTAGGGCGCGGGGCAGGGCGCATAGACCTGGGGCAGGCGGTCAATCCGCGTTTGCTCTTTAATCCACCGTCGCTCTCCTTTGGCTTGCTCCAGACGAATGAGGGGCAGCCCACCCACGCAGAGATGACGGTTGAAGCTCGCAATATTACCGACACGCCCCAAACCTATGCCATCAGCACGGAAAATCTCAGCGGGACAATGAGCATCAGCACCGCACCTGCCGCCTTGACAGTGGCACCGGGCGAAGTGGCACAATTTACCGTGGCAATAGACATCCCCGCTCATTCACCCGTAGCAGACTATGAGGGGCAGATAACGCTGCAAGGGGAGAACACGCTGCACATTCCCCTCTGGACCCGCACGCTCCCTGCTAAACTGCAACACAAAGTGCTACTGATAGACAACGATGGGAGCACGAGCATTGAGTCCCACGACTATGCCGACTACTACCTCAACCTGCTCCACGAGCTAGGGGTCTCCTATACCTACCTTGACGTAGATGCCCTGGCAGGCAATGACCGCACGCTGCCGGATATTAGCGAGCTCATCAAGCATGAGGTCATCATCTGGTTTACGGGTGATTACAATACGCCTAATGGGACATTCCCTGTCCCCACACCGCTCACTGAACTAGACCAGAATGTGCTGATTGAATACCTCCAGTATGGCGGCAATCTGATAGCCACGGGACAAGACCTCGCCGAGGCTTCTGACATTGAAGATGTCCCCGATGATCCGCAGTATGGACGCTCTGAACTGTATCGCTCCTTCTTGGGCGCACGGTTTATCCAGGAGCATGTCTATCACGACCTAGCAGGTGATTTACCGCTGGTTGTAGGTATTGGTGCAGAGCGGGAACCGTGGCTCCAATCGCTCACGTTGAATCTCTCCTCACCAACGGATGCCAACCTGCCGACTGGCGACCAGACGAGTGCAGGCAACCAATACTCCATAGACGAGGTGAAGGTGATAGATATGGACCCGCGTACTCCTGATGAGTACACCTACCCCTTCCTTCAGACAAACAGTCCATCAGCGAATCAGGAAGGGTATGTTGCGCTCCATCGCTACGCCGACCCCACGCTAGAAAAGCCAGACCCGGCGTTTATCTACCGCACAACCTATCTAGGCTTTGGGCTAGAGGGTATCCGCAACGATACCGGCACGACAACCAGCAAAGAGTTGTTGCAACAGTTGCTCTACTGGCATGTAGATTATCCTGGGGTTGACCTAGATAGTCCAGTAACGACAACTGAGCCGGGGCAGGTGGTACAACTTGTGGCAAATGCCCACTCCAATATACCCGTCACCTTTGTGCGCTATCGTTGGGACTTTGGCGATGGTAGCCCCTATGTGGAGACGGAACAGCCAACGGTTGAGCATGCATATGCCAATCCGGGGGCATACTTTGCGCGGGTTGAGGTGCTGGACAATTGGGGGCATAGTGCGGTTTCTGGCATTGCCAACACCGGCGAACGCCGTCCCATCCCATACACTCCCACAGCAAACGACAGCCCCCCCACAACGGACAGCACAACGGCAGCACAGCCCGGTGCGGGAACGGCAGCAGCGGGGGTAGACTCCCTACCAGCAGTGCCAAACCAAGCGGGCATATCTGGTGAGGGGATGGGCAGCATTGCCAGCCGGGTACACCGTGCCGTGCTGCACATCCAACAGCAGATACAGTAGGGGGGATAAGATTACCCTCTCCCATATCCGGTTGTAGAGACGTAGCATGCTACGTCTCGACGGACAGCCCCCATCCCCTCGCCCCTGCTCCCAAAGGGCGAGGGGGGGAATGAACCGCGAGTGTCAACGAGCGGGTGTTCCGGGCGAGAGGGGAATGAACCGCGAGTGTCAACGAGCGGGTGTACGGGCGAGAGGGGAATGAGCCGCGAGTGTCAACGAGCGGGTGTACGGGCGAGAGGGGAATGAGCCGCGAGTGTCAACGAGCGGATCGCCCTATACAAGCCGCGAGTGTCAACGAGCGGATCGCCCTATACGAGCCGCGAGTGTCAACGAGCGGGTGTTCCGGGCAGCCCCCATCCCCTCGCCCCGTGTCCCACCAAGGGGAGAAGGGGTACCGGGCAGGTGCTTCTCTCCCTCGCCCTATACGAGCCGCGAGTGTCAACGAGCGGATCATACGAGCCTTGAGCGTCAACGAGCGGGTGTTCCGGGCAGCCCCCATCCCCTCGCCCCTTCCCCCACCGAGGGGAGAAGGGGAATGAATGGCTCCCCCTCGCCCTTTATGGGAGAGGGGGCAGGGGGAGAGGGTCATTTTGTTCTCCTGCCCCGCGTCCCACCGAGGGGAGAAGGGGCACCGGTGAGACGTTGCATGCAACGTCTCTACCAATTTGGTTTTGCAACGGTTTTTGAGAAAAGGACTTAGACTCTATGACAACAACACTACCCTATGGCTTGTGGAAAAGCCCCCTCACCGCAAAAACACTCGCCGGGAGCAAGCGAATTTCTGATGTCCAGTGGGACAATGATGGGCAAACGCTTGTTTGGCTAGAAAACCGTGGAAAGAGCCGTGTGCTTGTTTGCTCAACGCTCCACTCCCTCGATGCCCCACGGGAAATCACGCTAGACGGCGAGCCAACCATACGCGCAAAGGTCGGCTATGGCGGGGGGGATTTTACCGTTGCTGGCGGTATGGTCTACATGGTCGCATCCGAAGGCAACATCTACCGTCAGAGCATACGGGGCGGCACCGCCGATGCCATCACGCCAGCATTTGGGCATGCATCCTCACCCGTTGTCTCCCCCGATACCCGCAAACTGCTGTATGTCCACAGCTATCAGGGGGAAGATTCGCTGGTGTTGGTAGATACCGAAGGGGTGCAGTTTCCCCAACGGCTCGTGCGTGGGCATGATTTTTTCATGCACCCGCGCTGGCATCCCAACGGCAGCAGTATCGCCTACCTAGCATGGGAGCACCCACAGATGCCCTGGGATGGTACCACACTCTACCTTGCCACGTTGCAAGAGGACGCAGCCGGTAGTACTATAGCAGAAACCCAAGTGATAGCTGGCGGTCCAGACATTGCCATCTTCCAGCCGGAGTTTTCGCCCGATGGTCGCTGGTTGGCGTATGTTTCGGACGAGAGCGGATGGGCACAGGTGCATCTCTACGATATAGCCCAACAACGCAGCTACCAACTCACGCATGGCAAAGCAGAGTATAGCATACCGGCATGGGTACAGGGTATGCGTACCTACGGATGGTGCAGTGATAGTCAGGCGATTGTCGCTATGCGTAATGAGCAGGGGTTTGCTACGCTGCAATACCTGCCGATAGATAGCGAACAGGCTAAACCTACTCCTATCAAGGGGCTAGAAAGCTATACATGGTTTGAACAACCTGCCCTATCCCCAACGAATACTGCCCTTGCGGTCATTGGTTCAAGTTGCACAACCTCACCCCGCCTACTGGTTGTCGCAGGTCAGGGGGAAGAGAGGGATGGGCTATCGGGTAATACGACCATCACGACCCAGGCTTGGACGGATGTTGCCTATGTACAACCATCTGCCCTAGCAGCAGCACAGCCTATTTCGTGGCAAAATACCGATGGCAGTATGGTCTATGGCTTGCTCTACCGTCCGCAAGCGGTAGTCGACGGCAAGCAGAACGCAGGAGGGTTGCCCCCTGCTATCGTGCGTATCCACGGCGGACCAACCGGGCAGGCGGTTGCCAAATACACAGCAGATGTGCAGTTCTTCACCACGCGGGGCTATGCGGTGTTGATAGTCAACTACCGGGGTAGCACCGGCTATGGACGCGATTACAAAAACCTGTTGTATGGTAATTGGGGGGTGACAGACGTAGAAGATGCGGTTAGTGGCGCACGTTATCTAGCAGCGCAGGGCATAGCCGATGAGCACAAACTGGTGATTATGGGGGGGAGTTCGGGGGGATATACGGTCCTTGAAGCCCTCTGCCGTGCGAAGGGGGTCTTCAAAGCCGGCATTTGTCTGTATGGGGTTTCCAACATGTTTGACCTAGTAGCCGATACCCACAAATTTGAGGAGCGATATGTGGATACGCTGATAGGACCGCTACCTGCTGCCAGCGAAACCTATCGTGAGCGTTCGCCATACTTCCACGCCGACCTCATCCAAGACCCGGTAGCCCTCTTCCAGGGAACAGAGGATCAGGTTGTGCCACGGGTGCAGTCGGATGTAATCGCCGACTCGCTGCGAAAGCGGGGAGTGCCGCATGTCTACCATGTCTACGAGGGCGAGGGGCATGGGTGGCGCAAGCCAGAGACGATAGAAGCCTATTACCAAGCCCTGGAAGCCTTCTTGCGGCAGTATGTGCTCTTTGGGTGAGGAGGGGGAGCCGTGAGCGTCAACGAGCGGGTGTTCCGGGCAGCCCCCATCCCCTAACCCCTTCCCCCACCGAGGGGAGAA